>CADBTW010000052.1 GCA_902797695.1 uncultured Sutterellaceae bacterium | reverse complement strand
CTCAGGACCATTTTTCCATGACTCCACCGAACCACTGCACAGCGAATGACAAATTTGGAAGATTTTTCTTCGACTAGCTAAACCCTGTTGACGCCGCGAACCGTGGCCGATTTTCCATCCCCTCTGCTGCATCCCCAGTGTCCACTGCTCAGGGCTCGTCCTCAGCCCTGTACATGTCGTCAAGCGTGAACGAGGGGTAAATGGACGGATCGACCCCGAAGAAGCCGGAGCGTGAGAAGAACCCGAAACGGCGGAATCCGAGCCCGAGCTTCCTTGCCTGCTCCTCTTCCTCCCGGACGACCGCCATGTCGAGCGGCTTCTTCCGGTACTTGCATTCGTAGGAGATGAGTCCTTTCTCGTCCTCCGTCACGCAGTCGAACTCCCCGTTAAGGTGCCGTTTCCGATCGTTCCAGACGAACCGCCCGACGCGGAAAAAAGGCGGCTCCATCTTTCCTTCCCGGTTTCGCCTGACAAGGAACTCCCTAGCGGCCACTTCGAAGCGTCTCGGAAGGTATTCGGTTTCGATTCTCTCCTTAAGCTTCAGGCGATAGAACTCGCGAGCGGGAAGAACGCTGCGGGCTGTGCTTTCTCGGAAAAGGTACGAGTAATAGAGGTCGAGGAGCGCGTCGCTGATCACGTAGCGCTGGAGGCGCTTGTTCGCTGGGGCGTTGATCGGGGAATCCTTCTCGATCAGGTCCATTCCGAGGAGCTTCTCAAGCGTATGGCCGACGGCGTTGCTGCTTTTCCCGGGGAAATTTTCTGCAATGTCGGAATACTTCCCAATCCCTGCTGCGATCTTTTCAAGCACGTAGTTCGCGTTCTCCTCTTTAGAGAGCTCAAGCGCGAGCTGTAGGCGGATTTCGTTCTCGAGGAGCGAGCCTTCTGGAATGAGTAGTTCCTCAAGGTTCTCTTCAGGCGTCAGGTTCTCCCTTACCTGAAGGAGATAGAACGGAATGCCTCCGAGGACGCTGTAGAGGAAGAATTTCTCTTCGTTTGTACGGTTAGGGAAGAACTGCCCCGCGTCGTAGTAGTCGAAGGGCGCGAGCTTCAGAATTTCTGAAAAACGTCCGAAAAGCGGGGCGTTTCCCTCGATGATTTTCTGCATCGTATCCATGTACGAACCGCAGAGGATCACCTTGAGCCGTGACTCGTGCTGCCAGCGGTCGATCGCGATCTGGAATTCGGAATCTACCGACTCGTTCCCGTCCCTCAGGAATGGATATTCGTCGATGAAGAGGACGATTCTCTGCGTCCTGGCCCTGCGGTAGAGGAATTCAAGCAGGCTCGCGAGATCCCGGAAGGAGAGGAAAGGTTCCCCAAGGGCTTCCGCCGCCGCTCGGGCGAGCCCCGAGAAGTTCTCCTCGTAGGAGGCTTTGCGGCAGACGTACTGGACTGCGAGGCAGTCCTCGCCCCGGATTGCCTCCCGGATGAGTTCGCTCTTACCGACGCGTCGTCTCCCGTACACCAGGATGCTTTCGGATCTGTCGCTCGAGAGCTTCCGGCGAAGCCTTGCAAGTTCCTCGTGCCGCCCGATGAATTTCATGACAATCTTCCCGCTAACTAAAAACCATTTTACTAAAACAAATTTACCTTATCTGCAAAGCGTGGTCAAATTAACAAAAATCAATTTTACTAAAATTGTTTTTAGTAAATTATCGTATAGAAGAAGATTGTCCTTTTCCTGAATTCTGGCCTTGGGGAGAGAGGTTGATTTGACAGGCTTGGGCATCTGAAGCGCGGGAAAACCATGGATCCTCAGGCCGCCGCTTGGCTGGATTCCCCTTTACGGCTTTCAGGAACGCGTGCCCGGGTCGATTCCGTCGCTATTCCTCGTCCCATCCGCCGTCCCGGATGACCGCTTCGAGGTCGAGGAGGATTTCCCGGTAGACCTCGGAGAGGATGGTCGCGTCGTCGTAGGCGTTGTGGAATCCTTTCCGTGTCCGCGTCCCGTACCACTCCGAAAGGGCGTCGAGCGAGAATTTCCCGCCTGAATACGGGTCGAGCCGGGCGAGGGTGAGAGAGTCGATCACGGTGCAGTGGTCCTGGAGCCTGAAATCGGTCCGCAGCGCGTGCGAATACTCCCAGTTGAGGAGCGGGATGTCGGACGAGGCGTCGTGCACCACGACCGGGCGCCCTTCGACGTAGGAGAGGAGGTCGTCAGCATAGGCGGAGAAGTCCCGACAGTGCCGGAGCTCGAAGTCCATGATCCCGTGGATCCGGCGGCTTCCGGGAGTGGATCGCCGGTGAGGATTGCACCGGAACTGCATTCCGCCCGTCTCCCGGGCGTTCGCATCCGCTTCGCAGACGCCGACCTCGATGATCCGGTTCTGGTGGCCGCCGGACCCCGTGAACTCGGTGTCGAGGAAGAGGTGGTTGCCGTCGCCCGCCACGACAGGATAGAGCCGCCTGATTTCGTCAAGCCGGACCGCGTTCTCGGTGAGCGCGCCGCTCCGGTCAAGCTCGGACGCCGTGAAGATCGAGACCGGGTACTTCGGCTCCTCGTCCTCTGCTTCCGGACCGGTTCCGGGTGCGTCCGTCTCTGGCTTCGCAGTCTCCTGCACTTCTTTCTCTCCACTCAAACCGAGCGGCCGGCTCAACGGAAAATACAACCGGCGGCCAGGCCCCGGCAGAGCATCGTATCAGATCCTCGCGGACTCGAAGAGGCTGGCATTTGCATTACGGAAAAGGTTACCGGAAGGGAACGTGCGGAGGGCGTTCGGGGAGAAAGCGGGACGCTTTTCCCGTACTTGTTCCGGATATGGAAAGGCCGCTTCCGGAATCCCGGGAGCGGCCCTTTGAGGAGAATCAGGCGGGGGAACCTGAGGCGTCCGCTACCACTTGATGTCGCCAGGTTCCTGCTTCAGCATGTCCTTCGGGATGGGGCCGCCGAGGAACTCGCGGCTCCACTTGTCCATTTCACCCGACTTGAAGGCCTTCGTCACGATCCGGTCGATCTCCGCCTTCATCGCGGTGTCGCCCTTCATGATGCCGATGTAGTTCGGGGAGAGACGGAGTCCGAACTTCTTCTCGAGCTTCCGGTTCGGGGCGGCTTTCTTGTTCAGCGTCATCGCGATCGTGTCGATCAGGGCGACGAGCTCGCACTGGTTCGAGAGGTAGGCCTGGGCCGTGACGCTGTTGTCTTCGTACCGGATGATCCGGGCGCCGGCCGGGTTCAATTTGGTAAGGATGATGTCCTCGTTCGAGCCGCGGGTGCAGCCGACCGTGTGGCCCTTGAGGTCGGAAGGCTTCGAAACCTTGGCTGAGGCCGGGCCGTAGACCGCGAGGACGCACGGGCCGTAGGCGATCGAGAAGTCGACCACCTTCGCGCGGGCGGGGTTCTTGCCGAGGGTCGACACCACGATGTCCGCGCGGCCGCTCTGCATGTAGGGGATGCGGTTCGCGCTCGTCGTCCGGATGAGGTCAGGCTTCACGCCGAGCTCCTTCGCGATGTACTCCGCCAAGCAGATGTCGTAGCCCTGGAGTTTCAGGTCGGATCGCACGTAGCCGAACGGCGGGAAGTCCTGCGGAACGGAAATCCGGATCACGCCGGACTTCTTGATCTCGGAAAGGGTGCGTGCCTCGGCGGCCGCAGGAAGGGCGAAGGTGACGACGCCGGCTGCGGCGGAAAGAAGGAGCTCTCTGCGGTTCAACATTTGACTTGTCCCTGATGTTGGTTCTTGTGATTAGCCCGGGAGGGCCGGGCTGCAACCTGAAGGGGAAGCAAATTTGGTGCCAGAGTCGCGGGGAAAGAGAGTTGTCTTAAGAAAGTCAATGGGTTGCGGGAAAAGGGGACGGATCCTGCGCTACTAGTTCCCGCACAGGTTTCGTGCGCGACGCCGCACCGCACTGAGGAAGGGCGCTCCAGCCTGGTGAACCGGCCATGTCACTTTTTCCCTATGCGCGGACGGCGTCCGTTTCCATAGAATTTTTGGAGATCGGAGCCGCCTGGATCGAGCCCTGTCGGTTCCGGCGGCTGAATGAGACGATCGTTTTCTGCGGAGGCAAGGAGATGCCGGCATCGGTTGCGCGGGAAGGTGGAAGCGGGGCCCGGGAAAGGATCTTCGAGCGGAGCGTCGAGGACCTGCAGCGGGAGCTCGAATGCGGGACTCTCACGTCCGAGGACCTCGTGCGGTACTTCCTCGCGCGGATCCGGGTCTATGACGGCGCGGTGAACTCGATCATCACGGAGAACCCGCTGGCGCTGGACGAAGCCCGGCGGCTGGACCGTGAGAGAAAGGCGGGGAAGATCAGGGGGCCGCTTCACGGGATCCCGATCGTCCTCAAGGACAACTACGACACGCGGGACATGGAGACGACGAGCGGCGCGCTCGCCTTCAAAGGGTTGCGCCCGAAGAAGGACGCCTTCGTCGTCTCAAAGCTTAGAAGCGCCGGCGCGATCTTCATCGGAAAGGCAAACCTCACCGAGCTCGCCCGGAACGGGATGACGGTGAGCTCGATGGGAGGCCAGACCCTCAACCCCTACGACCTCACGCGGACTCCCGGGGGATCTTCAGGAGGGACCGGGGCCGCGGTCGCCATGAACTTCGCCGTGGCGGGGACCGGGTCCGACACCGTGAACTCGATCCGGTCGCCCTCGAGCGCGAATTCGCTTGTCGGGATCCGGGCGACCCGGGGGCTCGTGAGCAGGCACGGAATCTCCCCGAGCTCGGACTGGCAGGACATGGCGGGGCCGATCGCGAGGACGGTCGCTGACGCCGCGCTCCTTCTCTCCGTCATGGCGGGCTACGACCCGGAGGACAGGAGCACCGAGGCGTTAAGGGGAAGGGCTCCCGAGGACTACACGAAGTACCTCCGGGAGGGGGCGTTCAGGGGGAAGCGGATCGCACTCCTCACGCGCTGCGTCGGGGAGGATCCCGACGTCACGCGGGTCGTCCGGGAGGCCGTCCGGGACATCAGCTCGCTCGGGGCAACGGTGGTTGAAGCCGACATCCCGGAGTTCGACCTTGCGGCGCTTCGGGAGAAGAACGACGTCCAGCTCTGGGAGCAGGTGCCGGGGCTCGACCGGTACCTCGCGGAGAAGGGCGGCTTGGCTCCGGTGAAGAGCACGCGGGAGTATTTCGAAACCGGACTCATGACCCCGTGCATCGTGGATGAGTTCCGGGAGATGCTCGCGGTCGAGCGGCCGCTGGAGCAGCCGGAATACCGGGCGCGGCTCGAGCGTAACAAGCGGCTCCGGGAGTTCGTCACGCGATACATGGCGGAGCACGGGGTCGACGCCTTCCTTTATCCACTCCAGTCGGTGCTCGCGGTGCGGACGGACGATCCGCTCGGGCAGCACGACCGGAACGGGCTCATGGCGTCCGTTGCCGGGCTCCCCGCGGTCGACCTCCCTGGGGGCTTTTCGCGGCCTTCTTCCACCGCGCCGATCGGGGTCCCCATTGGAATCGAGTTCATGGCTGAGCCCTTCAGCGAACCGAAGCTCGTTTCGCTTGCCTACAGCTTCGAGCAGGCGACGCGGCACCGGAGGCCGCCTGCCGGCTTCCCCGACCTCGACTTCAGCTCGGCCGGGTAGGCCGGCACGGGGAAAGGGATTCTTCCAGGTAAAGGAAACGGGCTCCGGCCGGAAGGCTGGAGCCCGTCTGGGATGCGCCTTAAGGGGCCGGTGCTCCCCGAAGGGGAATCCTTGCCCCAAGGGTTCGCGCTACTCCTCGAACGTTCCCTTCACGATGATTTCCTTCTCCCGCATCATCTGGCGGCCCTTCGAGAACACGTCGGTGAGCGTGAGGTCGGGGTCGAAGAGGAGGGCGTTCGCGCAGGCGCCCTCGGCGACGCGGCCCTGGCAGCCGAGCCCGTGGGAGTCCGCGACGTTCTTCGTGATGAAGGGGAGAATGCGTTCGAGCGGCTGCCCGTACTCGCGGAAGAGCTTCTGGATCGTTTCGAGGTTGCACTCGATCCCGCAGACCGCGAGCCCCACCATTTCGCCCTTCTCGTTGAAGCGGGGCTTCGACCCGTGGCCGTCGGAGGAGATCGTGATGCGGGCGGGGTCGACGCCCTCGCCGAGCGCCGTCATGATCGCTTCGGCAGGCGACTTGAAGCAGCAGGAGCCGCCCGTCGTGATGTCGATGTAGCCCCCCGCCTTCGCGAATTCGACGGCGCCCTTGAAGACGTGCTCCTTCCGGGCGCAGTGTGTCGGGCGGATGTGGCGGATCGGGAAGCCCCGGCGGACCACCTCGCGGAACATCTCGAATTCGCCCTCGAGGTTCCCCGAATGAATATGGAGGACGCCGATCTTCCCCGAGATCATGCCGGCGAGCCGGATGTCGGCGAGGAGCTGGATCAGCTGGTCAATCGTGGGGAATGACGAGCGGTGGTCGCCGAGCGCGATCTTCACGCCGAGGCACTCCGGCACCATGAACATGTCCTTCGCGGCGCTCTCCGACATCGAGACCGGCGGATAGTGGTAGCAGGAGGTGTACATCCAGGTGCTCGCGCCTTCGGCAGAAAGGGCCCGCACCTTCGCGAGGAGGTTCTCGATCGAGCGCGTGATGAAGTCGGTGCCGGAAACGCCGACAACCGACGTCGTCCCGCAGGCGACGAGTTCCGAGAGGACGAGTTCCGGGGTCCGGGACACGGGGCCGCCTTCGCCGCCGCCCCCGGTCACGTGGATATGCTGGTCGAAGAACCCGGGGGTGAGGATCTTCCCCTTCGCGTCGATCGTCTCAAGCTTCGGAAGGACGACATTGAGGTCCTTCCCGACCGCGAGGAACTTCCCGTTCGCGATGAGGACGTCGTTCACCCCGAGGTCCTCGGGGGCGTAAACATGCGCGTTTCGAATCAGTGTTGCAGGCATTTTCTGAAAACCTCTTAACGTTGATGTTCGGTTCGGAAGGTTCCGGAGGAAGCCTTTAAGGCCCCGGCCGGAACCCCTTGGTTCATTCCTAGAGGAAGATCGCGGAAGCGGCGATGTTCGTGACGAGGGCGAGCACCATCACGGGGATCGTGCGCCGCACGAGCTGGAACGGGGTGATGCCGGCAAGCGACGACACCGCGATCGCGACGCCCGCGATCGGGCACATCGAGCGCGCGATGCCGGCGGAGAGCTGCACGGGAACGGCGAGCACCGCGGTGTTCATGCCGACCGAGGCCGCGGCCTGCGGGAGGAGCGGCGAGAACGCGAAGAACGCGGCGTTACCGGACCCCGTGACGAGGGTCGCGATCACCATGATCGCGATCATGATGAGGAGCATCACCCAGACGCCCGCGCTCTGCATCGAGGCCGCGGCCTGGATCATCGTGGTGACGCCGCCAACCTTCGTCATGCCGGTCGCGAAGAGCTCGGCGCAGCAGATGAGGGCGACAGTCGACGTGAACACCTTCCCCATCCCTTCGAACACCGCTTTCGTCCTCGCGATCCCTTCCTTCACCTCGCGATGGGTGAGGAGGTCAACGGCGAACGCGAGCAGGATCGAGATGATGATCGCGGTCTGTAGCGAAAGCTTGATCGGCTTATAGACCATCGGGCTGAAGACGATGAGGAGGACGAGCGGCACCATCGGGAGGATCGCGTACCAGACGGGGCCCGCGCCTTCGAACGCCTTCGCGACGTTCTCGTCGTTTTTCGACCCGTCGGAAGCGGCGGCAGTCTCGTTGTCCCGATGGTCGAACCAGCGCTGCACGAAGAAGTGCCCGATCGCGACGACCGCGATCACGCAGAGCGCGACCGGGATCTGGCCCTGGACGAAGTAGGTGACGACGTCGGTGCCGACCAAGTCAGCCGCCCGCATCGCGTTCGAGGACGAGGGGCCGAGGTCGAGGCAGCAGGTGGTCGCGATCACCGCGGCGGCGGAAGTGCGCGACACGCCGAGCGCAACGAGGAGCGGGAAGATGGAGGCCATGAGGAGAAGCCCGAGGCCCACCGCCGAATTGATGAAGAGCGCCATGAACTGGCCGACGACGTACGTGATCGCGAGGAGCACGTACGGCGACCGGATCGCGGAGAGCGGCTTCACGCAGAGCTTCACGAGCGCCTTCGAGGCGCCGATCCTGTCCATGTAGTAGGAGAAGCCCGCGATCCACATGATGTTGAGGCCGAGCCCCGGGAGCCGGGTCTTCACCTTGTCCGTGAACGCCTGCGCGAAGTCGAACCCGAGGAAGTGTGTCGAGGTCTTGGAGCCGACCGGGTCGACCCCGAGGATCGCGGCGATCACGAGGAACGCGAGGCCGGCAAGCAGGAGGACCGTCGGCGGGTAGTAGTTCTTGAAGATGCACCACGCGACGATCGCGATGACGACGAGCGTGATCAGTACGCCAATCATGGGTGTCTCCTTATGAAGGGAAGATCGTTGGAGGGAAAAACTCTTGGAAAGGCGGGGGCCGCGCTTCTTTCGAAGAGGGGGGCCGGAAATGGTGAAGCTTCCGGAACGTCGTTCGGAAGGAGGGCGGGGTGTTCGCCTCTGGCCGGGCACATTCTCCTCGGACGGCGAAGGATGGTCAAGGTTTTTCCGTGTCAGGGACTTGCCCGCTTGGAAACGACTGAAAACCGTGAATTTGATTCCGATCGTGCGTGAAGCGAACCGGAAACGCGCAGAAGCAGGAAAGGAAGGGCGGAAACAGTTCAGGCCATTGAATTAAATGCCTACGGCAATTCTCTCTTCCCCTTTTGTGTGACAAGCGTTATCCTCGGAACAAGGGGGGAGAAAAAATGACAGAAGAAGGGAACAGTACATTCTCCGGTGCTGAATCCGGAGCGAAGCCGGTCGTCCGCGTTGTCGCGATGGGAGGAACGATCGCGAGCCGCGGCGCGAATTCGCTCGTCCTCACGGACTATGGGGAACAGTCCGGGAACCGCCCGGAAGGGATCGGTGAACTCCTCAGGGCAGTGCCCGAGGCGCTTCACTTCGCGCGGGTGTCCGGCCTGCAGCTGAACTCGGGCGGCAGCTCCGCGATCACGATCCCGGAACTCCTCAGCCTCGCGCGGATTCTCATGGAGGAACTCGCGAAGCCCGAGGTCGCCGGGGTCGTCGTGACGCACGGGACCGACACGCTCGAAGAAACCGCGTACTTCCTCTCCCTCGTCCTCCCACCCGGAAAGCCTGTCGTCGTCACGGGCGCGATGCGCCCGGCGACCGGGCTCTCGGCTGACGGCCCGCTCAACCTCGTGAACGCGATCGCGCTCGCCGCGTCTCCCGATGCGCGGGACCGGGGCGTGATGGTCTGCTTCGATGACGAGATCCTTCCGCCGCTTGACGCGACGAAGACCCACACGACCTCGGTCGAGACGTTCCGGGCGCCTGACACGGGACCGATCGGCGTCACGCGGGATTTCAGCCCGGTCTTCTTCTCGGATCCCCCGCGCTACTTCCCGCCGCGGTTCTCGCTCGGAACCCTTCCGGATCTCCCGAAGGTCGGGATCGTCTACACCGCGATCGGCATGGGGGGCGAGATCGTCGACCTCCTCGTGAATGCCGGCTGCAGGGGGATCGTCGCTGCCGGAATGGGGCACGCGAGCCTCCCGCCCGTGGTCCGGAACCGGCTCCGCGCCGCGGCGGCTTCCGGGATTCCGGTCGTCTGCGCGAGCCGCACGGGATCCGGCCTCGTGACGCCGAGGACCCTGCTCCGGGAGGCCGGGTTCGTCCCCGCCTATCTCCATAACCCTCAGAAAGCCCGGATCCTCCTCATGCTCTGCCTCGCGACCGGCCTCCGGGACCCGGTCGTGATCGAGGACATGTTCAGGAAGTGCTAGGGAAGAAGCCCGGAGATGTTCTAAGCAGAATCTGGATAGCCTTCAACGCAGGAACTGCAGGATGTTTCCTCCGCTTTTCCCCGGGAATCAGGCGCTTTCGGGTGAAAGCAGCCGCTCGAACCGGGACGCGAGCCTGAGGAGCCTCCGGTCCTCGCCCCGCGGCATCCCGAGGATCACGCCGGACGGCTTCCCGTCCGGTCCTGCGCCGAGGGGAACCGCTATGGAGGGCGCTCCCGCGATCGCCCACCAGTCGACGAACTGCGGCGCGAGGAGCGCCGTGACCCCGTTCTCGCGACAGAGCCCCGCAATGAGTTCCCGGGCTCGAGCGAGGTTCCGCCGGACGACGCGCTCATATTCCTCTTCTGACGGCACGAGGAGCTTCAGGGCGTCTTCGAGCCTCTCCATCCCGTAGGGGTGCGTTTCCGGGTGCTCCCGGTAGAACCGGCAGAGCTCCGCGAAGCTTCGCGGCGTTCCTTCCAGAGCGTAGCGGCCGAGGAGCGCGTCCATCCCGCGCCGGATGTCGAGCGACGTGATCCAGTTGTAGTCGAAGGTTGCGGAGGGAGCCCTGATTTCGCGGAACCCGATTCCCCTGAGGCTGAGCCCCCCGATCGCGGCATTCTGGATCGCGTCGGGCGGGGCGACTCCTGGAACCCTGAGAACGCCGATCCGGAGTTTCTCCGGGAGATCGCTTCCCGAAGGGCGGCCCGCGATTTCCGTCGCCGGGTCCTCGGGGTCCGGCCCCGACATCGCGTCGAACACTTCTTCCATCGTCCCGGTGCCCCGGGCGATGACTCCGACCGAGTCGAAGTTCTGCGAGATCGGGACGACGCCCCGCCGGGAGACCATTCCGACGGAGGGCTTGAACGCCCAGGCGCCGCAGGCGAGGGAGGGCATCATGAGGCTTCCCCGGGTCTCCGTCCCGAGCGCCGCGTCGCAGAGGCCGGACGCCACCGCGACCGCGGATCCGGAGCTCGAGCCGCGCGTCGGAAAGGGCCCGTGCGGGTTCACGCCGAAGCCGCCAAGCTGGGAGTAGCCGCCTGTAAGCGCCACCGGGTTCGCCGTCACGAAGCCGGCAAGCTCCGTCATGTTCGTCTTCCCGAAGAGGTCGATCCCCGCTTCACGCAGCTTCATGGCGCAGAAGGACTCGGGGAGCTCAAAGTTCCGCAGGGCAAACGACCCTGCAGGCGTCGTGAAGCCCCGGACCGAGATGTTGTCCTTCGCGAGGACGCAGAGCCTCGCCTTCGGGTCCGGGGTCCGCCACGCGCGCACCGCCCGGAGCCGTGGCCCAAGTTCCTTTAGCCTCGGTGCGAGCTCGCTTCGGGGGAGGGGTGTCTTCAGCGGATAAACGGTTTCCATTGGGATTCGCTCCGGGGACTGCGGGGGAGTGCGGCATGCGGTCCGGCGTTCCCGGCCGCACAGCCGCTGGCATATCGGGAATCGTACGCCAGGGCATTGAGGGGAGGGCAAGTCCGGCGCGTCAGGCGCTTTTTTGCTTCAGGAAATTACCAATCAGTTTCCCATTCACGATCAATCGGATGCGAATTTTCAATGATCCACAATATGGATAATTAAAAACGCATGGAATGATCATGAATGAGGCTCAGGCGTCGTCCTCCGGAAGCTTCACGCAGATTCCCCAGGACGGGAACTGATCCTCCGCGGCGGAGCTTGGCGTCATGAGCCAAAAGGTCGGGACCGATGATTCCTTTGGGAAGGTTCCGTAGCCGTCCGTCGCGTAGATGAGGGCGCAGGGCGAACCGTCCTCCGTCCCCTTCTCCTCGACCCACTTGAAGACCGGGCGAAAGTCGGTGCCGCCGCCCCCGTGGATCCTGAAGCGCCTGAAGTCCGGTTCGTCGAAGGTGTCGAAGTCCGTGATCTTCTGTATCTCGGCGTCCGCTTCGACCACGGTGAGCCGGGAGGGGAAGGTTTCCCGGAAGCCCTGGATCTCGGAAAGGATCTGCGAGAGCTCGCGCTCCGTCATCGAGCCCGAGGTGTCGATCGCGAGGACGATGCGGCCGAGCGCGGGGACGCCGACTGACGGCATGTAGAGCCCCTGCCAGAGGAAGCGTTTCGAAGGGGGGTAGAGCGACCAGTCGGTCTTCACGCGGTCCGTGAGGAACATCCGGAGGAGCGACCGCCAGTCGACCGAGGGCTTCCCTGCCGCGGCGATCTCCCCCTCGTCCTTCCCCGGGAGCTTCCCCGCGCTCTTCGCCTCCGCGACGACCTGGCGCCGCAGGCCCTTCGTGATCTCGCGGACTTCCGCCCGGTCGGGGTCGCCAGGCTCCCGGAGGCCTGAAAGCACCGGGTCCCCGGGGTCGACGAGGTCACCTGAGAGCTTCTCCTCTGACCCCGCGGGGAGGGTGCCCGCTTCCGCGCTGCCCTTCGAATCCGATTCCGGGAGCCGGGGAACGGCGAGCCGCTCGCCCTCCCGGACGATGAGCCCTTTTCCCTGAGCTTCGTCCGGGGTCATGCCGCCCCGGGCCCCGCCGGATCTTCCTCCGGACGAACCCCCGCGGCGGGGTTTCCCGTTCGCTCCGGGCCGCGCCTCGACCTCGACCGCGTTCTGCATCAGCTCCCTGTAGATCTCTTCCGCAGTCTTGTCCCGGGCCTCTTCCGAGAGGAGCCCTCCCGCCGGGATCCTGTACCCGAAGTCCGTGAGGAAGATGTTGATCGCGTAGTCGCAGGCGATGTTCCAGACGAAGGCGTTCCGGCCCATCCGTCGGGAAGGATGTTCCCAAAGCGCGTGGAGGAGCTCGTGGGCGAGGAGCCCCCGGGTCTCGTCCTCCGTGAGGCCTTCGACGAACGCCGGGTTCACGTAGATCCGGTAGCCGTCCGTCGCCGCGGTGGGCACCATACCGTCCTTCACGGTCATGGGGAGGGCGAGGATCGCGGTGGAGAGGTAGGGGGTCCGGAGGCAGATCGCGATCCGGGCTTTCAGCACCTTCTCCCGCGCCGCAGCAAGTTTCTCTGGGCTCGTGCCGGGCATTCCCTTTCTCCCCCTAGAGGATCAGCCCCGGGTGCTGCTTCACGAAAGAGAGGAACCCTGGGTTCTGGATGAAGCGCGGGTTCTTCTTAAGCGCGTCGCGCGCGAGGACGACGGAGAACTCGGGCGGCAGCCTCCCGAGGAGGACCGAGATCGCCCGGTCGACGTTCGATGACGTTCCCGCGTTCGTCCCGAACCAGGAAACGAGCGCCCAGAGGCGGTCGAGCTTCGTCGGGATCGCGCAGTGCTCCGGGTCCGAGACCGCGGCGTTGATCTCCTTCATGGAGGCCGAGGTCTTCGCGAAGGCGATGAGTTCGGCCGCCGGCCCCTCGCCCACGATTCCGGGGAGGATGTCCCGCGCCGCGTCGACAGAACCCATCGCGGCGATCGCGTCGGACGCCATCTCCCAGGAGCGGGGCGTCGCGAACGCGGTCTGGGACACGGCCTCGGGCTTCACGTAAAGGAGCTCGGGGCGGTAGCGGATGAAGCCGAGGACGATCGGGTTGATCCCGTGGGTGAGCGCCCAGTCGGCCCAGCAGCCGGCGTCGGGTTCGAGGGTCAGGTGGATGAAGCGGTTCGCGAGCGCCGTGGAGAGCCTGAAGGTCACCGCACGGTCTTCGGCCCGGTTCCCGGCCGCGATGATCTTCCAGCCGCGCGGGAGCTCGTATTCGCCGACCCGGCGGTCAAGCACGAGCTGGTACATCGCGGCCTGGACGAGCGGGGGAGCGGCGTTGATTTCGTCTAGGAACAGGATCCCGGGCTTCGCGTTCTTTTTCGGAAGGAACGCGGGAGGGCACCAGACCGCTTCGCCCCCCTTCACCATCGGGATCCCGCGAAGGTCGGTCGGGTCGAGGAGCGACGCCCGCAGGTCGACGACGGGGAGGCCGGCCGCCTCCGCCACCTCGCGCACGATCGCGCTTTTCCCGACCCCGGGCGGCCCCCAGACGAACGCCGCCCACTCCTGTCGGATCAGCTTATTCAGGACTTCGGTCAGCCGGGACGCTCTCATGGGTTTTCCGCTCCTTTCTTTTCCACTACTTCGTTCACTGTGAAAATTCTATTCTCCGGTCCCCCGCTCCCCCGCGGCCTCGGCGAGGTATTGCGGAGGGAATCACAAGACGGCACCGCTTCCGTTTCTACGCTCCGGAAATGCAGTTGCCCCGGCTACCGTGGCGTCAGTTTTCCGCAGGAAGCGCGCGAACCCTCCGGTCCCGACTTCCCGCGGGCTTCGGCGATCGCGTGGAGGCCTCCCGTCGCGTAGGAAGAGAGGTTTCGGGCGAGCGTTTCGTCGTCAGACCCCGAAATCGCCTGTCCGATCGGCCCGGGGAAATTGAGCGTGCTGAAGGCAATGATGAGGAAGCAGGGGGCGAGGACGAAGGAGAGGCACTGGAGCAGTTCCGGGTCGCCCCGCGGAATGCGGGAGATCTGGGAAACGAGCCCGAGGAGGAGGTCGAGCTTCGGGAGCGCCTCCTTTTCAAAAAGCGCCTGCAGCATGGGTGAGGGCCCGAGGAAGGCGCGCGAAATGACGAGGAGCGCCGGGCTCCGGCCGTTCCTCGCCGCGCTCGCGAACGACCTTATCAGTTCCGAAAGCTTCTCCTCCGGCGTCTCGTCCTTCGCGAGGATCCGCTTCAGGGCCTCGAGGCTCACGAGGTCGTGGTGCGAGCGGATGAGCGAGGCTTCGATCAGGCCCTTCCGGCTTCCGAAGTGGTAGTTGATCGACGCGACGTCGACCCCGGCCTCTGCGGCGATCTCCTTGCTCTGCGTTTCGTCGATTCCCTTTGCGCCGATCAGGCGGATCGCGGCCTGCAGGATCCGTTCCCGTGTCCGCTGGCCGTCCGAGCGCGACGCGTCTCCTTTCCGGGACATTTTCAATTTTTCATCCTGTGGGATAGAATGGCTTCATTATAGATTAAATTTAATTTAAATTTAAATTAAATCTGCGTTGTTTTAAATTCGAGGAGCTCTTGGAAAGTGCAGAGGAGAGTCTTGGCCGCGTTCGCGGTCCTGCTGGTGGCGGCGTGCGCCGGGGGCGCAGCCTGGTGGATGCACTCGAAGGGGAACGCTGCCGACACGGGGCGGCTTCTCCTCCACGGGAACGTCGACATCCGCGAGGTGTCGCTCGCGTTCGAGGAGAGCGGCCGGGTCGCCCGGATGGCCCGGGACGAGGGGGAGCGTGTCGCGAAGGGCGACGTGATCGCGGAGCTCGACACCCGGACGCTCGAGCTCGAGCTTGCGGAGGCGGAGGCGTCCCTCAGGGCTTCCGACCAGGAGGTTCTCAGGCTCCACCACGGGAACCGTCCGCAGGAAATCGCGCGGGGTAGGGCCGACGTCAGGGCCGCTGAAGCCGAGGCACGGCGCCGCGCGAACGACCTCGAGCGCTTCGAAACACTTGCCCGGGCCCCGGGCGGACGCGCCGTGAGCGAGCAGTCGCTTGACGCCGCTCGGTCCGCTGACCGCGTCGCCCGCGAAAAGCTCGCCTCCGCCCGGAAGTCGCTCGAGCTTCTCGAGATCGGTCCCCGGAAGGAGGACATCCTTGCAGCCGAAGCGAAGCGCGACCAGGCGAAGGCCGGGATCGCGCTGCTCCGGCACCGGATCAGCCTCGGGAAGCTCGTTGCCCCGGAGGACGCGGTCGTCCGGACGCGCCTCCTCGAGCCAGGGGACATGGCGTCCCCTTCGAAACCGGTCTACCGGCTCGCCATCACGACCCCGAAGTGGGTCCGGGCCTATGTGTCGGAAAAAGACCTCGGACGCGTGAAGCCTGGCGCCCCGGCCGAGGTGACGACGGATTCCGATTCGAGCCGCCCGGTTCCGGGCCGCGTCGGCTACATTTCGAGCGTCGCCGAGTTCACGCCGAAGACCGTGCAGACCGAGGACCTCAGGACGAGCCTCGTCTACGAAGTGCGGGTGCTGGTCGAGGACAGTGATTCGAGGCTCCGGCTCGGGCAGCCGGCCGACGTGAGGATCAGCACCGACTGGTCCGGCGAGGCCTCGTCTCCCGCGGCTGGTTCCGCGCCCGAACCTTCCTCTTCTTCGGCGAGGTAAGAGGGGGACAGGCCATGGGCGGTCCGGAAGGAACGCGCGGCGCGCCGGGGGAAGCCCCCGCGCTTCGGGCGGAGAACCTCGTGAAGCGGTTCGGGACGAAGAGGAAGCCCGGCACCCTTGCGCTATCAGGGGTCACGCTCGAAGTGCCGAAAAGCGGGATCACCGCGCTCGCGGGCCCTGACGGCGCGGGGAAGACCACGTTCCTCAGGCTCGCGGCGGGGCTTCTCGGGCCCACCTCGGGGACGCTCGAAGTCCTCGGGATCGACGAGTCGCGGGACCCCCAGTCGATCCAGGACCGCATCAGCTACATGCCGCAGAAGTTCGGACTCTACGAGGATCTCTCGGTCTACGAGAACCTCGAGCTCTATTCCGACCTCCATGGCGTTCCGCGTGCGGAACGCGAGAAGCGCTATCCGAGGCTCCTCAGGATGGCGGGGCTCTCCGAATTCACGTCCCGGCCCGCGGGGAAGCTTTCTGGCGGCATGAAGCAGAAGCTCGGCGTGATCTGCACGCTTGTCCGGACTCCCGGGCTCCTCCTTCTCGACGAGCCCTCGGTCGGGGTCGACCCCCTTTCGCGGCGCGACCTCTGGGAGATCGTCCGCGGGATCGCGGACACGGAGGGGGTTCCGGTCCTCTGGGCGACCTCCTACCTCGACGAGGCGGCGAGGGCCGACCGCTGCTTCGTGCTGCATGGCGGCAGGGTCCTCGCGGGCGGGGTCCCCTCAGGCTTCCCGAAGAAAGTGAAGGGGGAGACGCTCTACGCGGAGCCGCTCCCAGGCGAACCCGCGCGGCTCCTCCAGGCGAGGTTCTACGACCACCCGGAGCTAGTCGTGGACGCGGTGCCGGAAGGGGGGCGGGTGCGCGTGATCGCGAGGGCAGGGGCAGACCCCGGGGCGCTTCGCGCGATCGCCCCGGGCCGTAAGTTCACGGCTCGGGACCCAGACTTCGAGGACGCCTTCATGCAGCTGGTGACAGGGGACCGCCCCGTCCCGGCGCGGGAAGCCGCTGCCGCCCCGGAAGCCCTGGGAGAAAAGGCAGACGAGGGCGCGGAACCGGTGATCCGGGTCCGGAACCTCGTCCGCCGGTTCGGCACCTTCACAGCGGTCGCGAACACGTCGTTCGACGTCTCGCGGGGCGAGATCTTCGGGCTTCTCGGCCCGAACGGCGCGGGGAAGACGACGACCTTCAGGATGCTCTGCGGGCTCCTCCCCCCGACCTCGGGCGACCTCTCCGTCGCCGGGAAGGACCTCCGGGTCTCAGGCCCCGATGCGCGCGCCCGGATCGGGTACGTCGCGCAGAAGTTCTCGCTCTACAGGGACCTCACGGCGCGCGAGAACCTCGAATTCTTCGGCGGGGCGTACGGGCTTCTTCCGGACGAGCGCGAGGCGCGGATCGAAGCGGCGCTCCGGGATTTCGGACTCGACCCGGACGCGGTTTCGGGTTCGATGCCGGAGGGCTTCAGGAAGAAGCTCGCGATCGCGGCTGCCCTTCTCCACCGGCCCGCTATCCTCTTCCTCGACGAGCCGACGAGCGGACTCGACCCCGCGGAGCGGCGGGGCTTCTGGCGGCGGGTCACCGGATTCGCGGCGGACGGGGTCACCGTGATCGTGACGACCCACTTCATGGAGGAGGCCGAGTACTGCGACCGGATCGCGATCCAGGCTTCCGGCCGGTTCCTCGCGCTCGGGACCCCGGACGAGGTGCGGCGCGAGGCGGGAGGCGCGCGTGACATGAACGACGCCTTCATCCGGATCGTGGAGCGCTCGAGGGAGGAAAGGAAATGAGCGGCGAACGGACGCCGGCACGTTCCGGGTTCCCGACGAGGCTCCGCGCGCTTCTCGCGAAGGAGTGGCGGCAGATGCTTCGCGACCGGAGCAACCTCGTGATCGGGCTTCTCCTTCCCGCGATCCTCATCGTGCTCTTCGGCTACGGGATCTCGTTCGACGTGGAGAACACGCGTGTCGCGGTCGTGGCGGAGTCGCGCGGGGACGCCGCGAGGTCTCTCGAACGCGCGCTCGACGCCTCGCGCTACTTTGTCACGGTGCGCACAGGGACGATCGACTCCGCGAGCCGGTCGATGCTCCGGGGCGAGGTCTACGCCGTTATCCGGATCCCGACAGACTTCGACCGGAAGTTCGAGGGCGGCGCCGCCACGGTCCAGCTCGTCCTCAACGGGACCGACGCCCAGACCGCGAAGACGGTGCAGGGCCAGGTCACCGGAGCGATCAGCGCCTGGGCCGCGCGCGAAGCCGCTTCGCGCGGGCTCTCGGCGGGCGGAATCGACGTGATTCCCCGGATGTGGTTCAACGAGGCGTCGACAAGCACCTGGTTCCTCGTTCCCGGGATCATCGTCCTCATCCTCACGATCATCGGGGCGTTCCTCGCTTCGCTCCTCATCGCGCGCGAGTGGGAGCGGGGGACGTTCGAGTCGCTCTTCGCGACCCCGGTGAAGGCCCCCGAGATCGTGATCGCGAAGGTGTCTCCCTACCTCGCGATCGGGCTCGCGGACATCGCGATGTGCCTCCTCGCCGCGCGCTTCCTCTTCAATGTCCCGATCCGGGGGTCGCTCGGCCTCATCATCCTCTCCTCCGTCCTCTACCTCTTCGTCTCGCTCCTCCTCGGGCTTCTCGTTTCGGGCGCGATGCGGAGCCAGTTCCTCGCGAGCCAGGTCGCGCTTCTCGTCAGCTTCCTCCCCTCCCTCATGTTCTCAGGCTTCATCTTCGACCTCCGGAACATGCCGATGTGGCTCCAGCCGATCTGCGAGCTTTTCCCGGCGACGCACTTCATGCGGGTGGAGAAGGTGCTCTTCCTCGTCGGGAGCGACCCCCGGACGGTGGCTGAGGGGATGGCGGTGCTCGCGCTTTATTCGGTCCTCTTCGGAGCCGCCTGCTGCCGCACGCTCCGGAAACGCCTGGAGTAGCGAAGATGCGAAAGACCAGTTTCCAGTCCCTCCTCCTCTACGTTTCCCGGATCGCGTCCCTCATGCGGAAGGAAACGCGGGCGCTCCTCAAGGACCCGAAGAGCCGCGCGATCCTCGTGGTCCCGGTCGTCGTCCAGTCGCTCCTCTTCGGGTACGCTGCGAGCTTCGAACTGAAGTACGCGCCCTACGCCCTCGTCGACCAGTGCCGGTGCCGCGCGAGCGCTGACCTCCTCGCGAGGATCGACAGCACGGGGATCTTCGTCCGCACTTCGACTGCGTCGACCGAGCCCGAGGCCGAGTATGAGATCCTGCGGGAGCGGGCGGCGCTCGCGATCATCATCCCGAACGATTTCGGGAAGAAGCTCGCACGGGGCGAGGCGGCCCCGTTGCAGCTCCTGCTCGACGGCCGCAACTCGATGACCGCGGGGCTCTCCAGCGCCTACCTCGGGCAAATCGCGGCGACGTATGGCGCCGATCTCCTCGGGCGCTCAGCCCCCGTCACGGTCGTGACCCGCGCGTGGTTCAACGAGAACCTCGACAGCCGCTGGGCGATCCTCGTCGCGCTGGTCGCCTCGCTTTCCCTCCTGCAGACTCTCCTCCTCTCCGCGTTCTCGGTCGCGCGCGAGCGGGAGCAGGGGACTTTCGAGCAGCTCCTCGTCTCGCCCCTCACGCCGACCCAGATCCTCGTCGGGAAGGCCGTGCCCCCGATCCTCGTCGGCCTCTCGCAGTCCACCGTGATCCTCCTCGTCGTCCGGTTCTGGTTCGGGATCCCGTTCCCGGGAAGCGTCGCGCTCCTCTACCTCGGGCTCCTCGTCTTCAACATCTCGATCGTCGGGATCGGGCTCTCGATCTCCTCCGTCGCCCGCTCGATGCAGCAGGCGATGCTCTACGCGTTCCTCTTCCTCGTTCCCTCCTTCATCCTTTCGGGGCTCCTCTCTCCGGTAAGCAACATGGCGGCGGCGCTCCAGTACGGGACATTCGCGAACCCGGTCCGCTTCGGGATCGACTTCGTGCGGCGGGTGTACCTCGAGGGGGCGGGATTCGCCGACATCTGGCTCGACTTCGTGCCGCTCGGGATCATCGCGGCGATTTCGCTTCCGCTCGCCGGCTGGCTCTTCCGGCACCGGCTCGCCTGACCGGCTTCTTTCCCGCTCCCGCATCCTTTACGAGGGCGGGCCGGGAGGAGCCTCCGGTCCCTTCGCCCCAGGCGGTATTGCTGATCTCTGTCAACTTTAAGAAATCTTCGTAATTGATTGATCTTATCGAAAAAATATCGTCATGAAAGAGTCGGCTGCGGTCCGCTCAACTTTCGCCTGGATCACGTCTTTCCCGTCTGACCCGTTTCCATAGAATGGATTCAGGCGAGGGGAGGGAATAGGCCTTCCCCAAAAGTGATTTGAAGTCCCCCGCGCCCTCTTGGATCCGGTCCTTTTTCTCCTTCCCGGAACCGTAGGGCGCGAGGGGGGCGTTTCCGAGGAGGATTGAAGACATGGGAAGGAAACCAGACTGGGCGAGACGCGCGGCCGAAGCGAAGGAAATGGGGCTTCCGCTCCCGCCGCTCCCCGCGACCCGGACGCTCGCCGCCGAATGCCCCTGGATCCGGGACGAGACGATCGACCTCACCGTGTACTGGGACTGCGGGTCCACGACGATCACGATCACGTTTTACCAGTGGCTTCAGATTCTGCGGGGGAAAACGTACACCACGGCCGAGTGGCAGGAGTCGGAGGGCGAGTACTGCCACATCCGGTGGCTTTTCCACGACAGGCTCCTCGGGGTCTTCACGGATAACGACACGTCGCCCGGCGAGATCTTCGACGGGAGCTGCACCGATTCCGAGATCTCCCACGAATACGAAACGTGCCGCTGGAACTACGAGGTCGAGGGGGAGGTGGAAGAAGCCTGCGAAGCCTGGAATGACGACTCTGACGACGACCGCCCGAGGCGGCGCCGGGGGAGGAAGCCGCTCCCGCCGGACGTCGACCTCTTCGAACTCTGCTCGGAAGCGCCGGTCGGGCCGGCTCGTGACCTGAAGTCCGAGTTCAGGCAGGATGGAGACAGGTGATGAGGAAAGAGAAGCCGGCTGTCGTCGAAGAACCGGGTTCCGGGTTCACGCTCTGCCTCTCCGACTGCGTCGCGGCAGCGGCGTACCTGAAGGGACGGTTTCCGATTGAGGCGGACGAGATCGAGCGGACGGTGATCAGCCTTGGCGGAACCGGCACCGGGTGGCCGGACCTCAGGGCGCTGCCGCTCGCGCAGGCCCTGGTCCGCCTGATCGGCGAAGGCCGCTTCCACCACTATGAACGTCCGGGAAACGGATACTGCGGGACGAGGACGCCGTCAGACTTCGCGATCCAGTTCGGGGAGCTTTACCCCCTCCTCGGGGACTACTGCGCTCCGGCGCTGGAATCAGGGGTGACGGGCGCGGTCGAGAGCGCCGGGGACGGGTTCTCCGCCGCGGTGACCGCGTCAGGATTCGCGACGCAGGGGATCGTGGGTGAGAGGTTCCGCTTTTCGCTCGCGGTTCCAGGTGACGGGCCGGAGGGAAAGCTCGTTGACCTCGGGCTCCGGGACCCCGTAAGGAAGAGGACCCGGCCATGCGCGAGCGGCTCGGTCAGGTTCCCTCTTTCTTCCGAGGACATCCTGCTCATCGAGGCGGCACGCGCCCGGAACGGCTTCATCTTCATCACCCGCGACTCGAGGAAAGGGGGCGGCTGGCTTTTCCCGATCGGCGAGGACGGGGAGAGGCGGGCAGCCTTCGCGACCGACTTCGGGGCGTTTACCCGGGAGTCTTTCAGTTCCGGCACCCCGGGAAGGTCCGAGGGCCCGCGGATGCCGATCCTCGAAGCGGATCCCGAGGTGCGCCTTCCCCCCGGGCTCTTTCCCATGTTCCTCCGGCACTTCCGGAGGATCGGCGCGAGGTCGGACCGGGACTTCATCACGCTTTTCATGCGCGAATGGAGGAAGGGCGGCGTCACCGGGTTCGAACCCGAAGCGGAGGGATCGCGATGAGGCGGAAGAAGTGGATCCAGAAGGCGCGCGAGGCGAAGCGCTCAGGGAAGCCCCTTCCTTTCCTTCCCACGCTCGATGAGCTCGAGCGGGAAACTCCGGCGCTCCGGAAGCAGACGATGACGCTCACCATCCGCTGGGGCGTGAACCGCGAGGAGTCGAGCACGGTGACGCTCGCGTTCCGGAAGTGGTACGAGCTCCTCCAGGGGAAACGGGTGACGCTCTGGCTCAACCAGACGCTTGCGGACGGGGAGAGAGTCGAGATCTGCTGGGACTTCCAGAACGACTGGGTCATGATCGGATCCGAGGACTTCGGGATCCCCGGGGACATCGGGGGCGGGACCCTCCCGTTCACGAACCTCGAGCCCCGCTGCGGCGAATCGATTCCGGGGTTCGAGGAGCTGCTCCTCCTGCTCGCGGACGCACCCTTAGAGGAACCCGCGGGGCTGGGGGAGGAATTCGGAAAAAACGGCACTCTGGCGCGCTCAGGCGGCATGTAACTCTACTAACTTGAGAATTCGTTCGGTAGTCTGGCCTCGCGACCCGGCGCGAGGCCTTCCCGCGCGTGGCAGGTACTTGAGCCGGTGATCCCCGAAGCGTACGATCGGGTGGTTTGGTGAGTGAGCCTCCAGGAAGGAGCCTCTTCCCCAGGTGGAGAAGCGAAATGGCGAAGAAAGCGAAGACTGAAACGGTCGCGATGGAGATCTACCACTCGCCCGCAGGCGACATCGTCCTCGGGTCCGCGGGCGGAAAGCTCGTCTGCACGGACTGGCTGAATGGTGCGCACCAGTCCTACGAGATGGTCCGGAAGCGCCTCGGGGGAGAGCCTTTCAGGGAAGGGGGATCGGCACTCACCCGGCAGGCCGCGAAGGAGCTTGACGAATACTTCCGGGGCGAGCGGAAGGAGTTCGACCTCCCGCTCCGGTTCGTTGCGACGCCGTTTGAGGAAAAGGTTTGGAAGGCGCTCCAGCGGATCCCCTACGGGAAGACCGTTTGTTACGGCGACATTGCGCGCGAGATCGGGCAGCCGGGAGCGTCCCAGGCGGTCGGGGGCGCGGTCGGCCGGAACCCCTTCTCGATCATCGTTCCCTGCCACAGGGTGGTCGGGAAAAACGGGACGCTCACCGGCTACGGCGGCGGGCTCCCCGCGAAGAGAATCCTCCTCGGGCTCGAGAGGCCCGGGGAAGAGCTTCTCTAGGAAGCCGGGCGGTTGGGAAAAGGGCAGGTCCCGGGGCGGGGACGCTGCCCTTTCACTTGCCTGCGACGAGTTGGGTCAGGCGGAAGCCCTTCAGAACGTGATCCGCATCTGGTTCCAGCGGACGCCGCCATGGTCGGAGCCCTTGTAGCCCTCGTTCACGAAGCCGAACTTCGCGTACCAGTGAACGAGCCGGTCCTTGCAGGTGAGGACGATGCCCTTTCTTCCCGCCTTCCGGGAGTCCTCGATCGCGCGCCGGATCAGCTCCCCCGCGTACCCGTGCTTCCGGTAGGCGGGCCGCGTGACGACGCCGAAGATCATCTGCCAGGCGCCCCCCTCCTCGTGCATCGAGGCGCGTTCGTACATCTCGTCCCTGAGCTCCGGGTCATTCGAGACCATGCCGTCCACGAAGGACGCGAGCTCGCCGTCCACGAAGAGGAGCCAGAAATGGTTCGCGTAGGCTTCGAGCCGCTCCGCGAATTCCTCCCGGGTCGCGGCCTCGGCCTTCGGGAACGATTCGGCTTCGGCCGCCGCGATGATGTCGGCGTCCGCGGTCGTCGCGGTGCGGATAAGCTTCTCCATTTTCCTTCTTCTCTCAGTAAAAACGGCCCCGTGCCTGGGGCATGGGGCCAATATACACTCCTCCGCCGAGGAGGCTTCCGGGCTAGTGCTCCGAGCCGGACTCGGATTCGAGGAAAACCTTCACCGAGACGTTTCCCTTCTTGCGGTGGAGGACGAGTGACACAGGGCCGATCTCGGAAAGGTCCCGGACGTGGAGCCCGCCGCAGGGGATCTCGTGCCCGATCGCGCGCCAGACCCGGAATCCGGGGTTCTTCGGGTCAGGAGTGACCGAGGCGGGCTCGCCTTTCGCAATGATTTCGTTCATCCGGCGCTCGATCTCGGAAAAGTCGACGGGGTCGACGTCGGACGCCGGGTACCGGTTCACCGCGAACCCTTCCTCGACTTCCGAAAGCGACGGGTTCGCGGGCTCGCGCCCGAGCGCGTCCCCGATGAGGGAATGGAGCAGGTGGAGCGCCGAGTGGAGCCGCATCTGGTGAAGCCTGAACGCCCAGTCCAGGCTGCAGTGAACCGTTTTCCCGACGAGGAGCGCGGGGTCCTCCGCGTCCGTCGCGAGCACCGGTCCGTCAGGTCCCCGGAGCGCCTTCAGGACCCGGACCGTGCCGCCCTCCCACTCGAGCGTCCCGCGGTCCCCCTTCTCGCCCCCGCCCTGGGGGTAGAAGAGATTGTCGCGGAGGACGAGGTACTTCCGCCCGGCCTCGTCGAGGATTCCGGTGACGACTGTCCGGCATTCGGTCGCGTAGCTGTCGTCGTAGTAAAGCATTGGCTTCTCCCCCCAGGCTCCTAGAGGATCGAGATCAGGCGGTCGACGTCCTCTTCCCGCGTCGCCCAGCTCGTCGCGAAGCGGACGAGCGTGTGGGTGTCGTCCCGCTTCTCCCAGAAGCTCATCACGACCTTCTTTTCAAGCTCCGCCATCTTCCTGTTCTCGAGAACGACGAGTATCTGGTTCGTCGGGGATTCGAAGAGGAGCTCATAGCCCTTCTCCTTCAGCGCCTTCTGGAGCTTGATCGCCATGCGGATCGCGTTCCCGCCCACCTTGAAGTAGAGGCCGTCGCGGAAGAGCTCGTCGAACTGGATCCCGCAGAGCCGGCCCTTCGCGAGGAGCGCTCCGTGCTGCTTGATGCTCGTGAAGAACTTCCGGACGAGCCCCTTTCGCGGGAAGACGACCGCTTCGCCGATCAAGGCCCCGCACTTCGTGCCGCCGATATAAAACGCGTCGCAGAGCCGGGCGAGGTCCTTGAGCGTCACGTCGTTCGCGGGGCTCGCGAGAGCGTAGGCGAGGCGCGCGCCGTCGACATAGAGCGGAAGCGAGAACCTTTCGCAGACCGCCTTGATCTCTTCGAGCTCCGAGAGGCTGTAGAGCGTCCCGTACTCGGTCGGCTGCGAGATGTAGAGCATCCCGGGCTGGACCATGTGGTCGCGGTTCCCGTCAGAAGCGAAGTCCGAGAGGTACTGTTCGAGTGCCGCGGCGGAGATCTTCCCGAGTTCTGACTCGACCGGAAGGACCTTGTGGCCGCAGTATTCGATCGCTCCCGCCTCGTGCACCGCGACGTGGCCGGTTGTCGCCGCGACGACCCCCTCGTACGAGCGGAGGATCGCGTCGATCACGTTCGCGTTCGTCTGGGTGCCGCCCGCGAGGAAATACACCTCGGCCTCCGGCGCCCCGCACGCTTCCCGGATCCGGGCACGGGCGGATTCCGAATACTCGTCCGCGCCGTACCCCGGCTGCTTCTCGAAGTTCGTCTCGACGAGGCGCTTCAGGATATTCGGGTGCGCGCCTTCCTCGTAGTCGCAGGCGAACGAGAGCTTCTTCGGTTCAGGCATTTTGAATTCCTTTTTCAGTTCAATGAATTGCGATCTCTTCCGAAAGCGTTGGAAGAGGTTGGGGAAAACTTTATCCCGTTCCTATCCATGACGCAAGAATCTATTTATTATTTTTCCATGCGGTTTTGTTATGTATTGGGATGAGCGGAATGGACACCGGAAAATGCGAGGCGTTCCTCGAAGCGGCGGCCGAAGGAAGCATCACGGCGGCGGCTTCCCGCCTCGGGCTCACGCAGCCAGGCGTCACCCGGATCCTCAATTCGCTTGAGGCGGAGCTCGGGTTCAGGCTCTTCGTCCGCGGGAAGTCGGGCGTCCGGCTCACGGCCGAGGGACAGGCGTTCCTGCCAGCCGCGCGCGACGTCGTCCGGGCCGCCCGGAGGGCCGCGGAGGTGAGCTCCTCGATCCGGGGCGTCGCCCGCGGGCTCCTCACGATCGGGAGCTACTTCAGCGTCTCGGCGATCTGGATGCCGAGGATCCTTTCGGAATACGAAAAGCTCTATCCGGGGGTGCGCGTCCGGCTCCTCGAAGGCGGGAACCGCGAGATGGCGAAGTGGATCGCGGAGCGCTCGGTCGACCTCTGCTTCTGCGCGGAACCCGCGAAGCTCGAGGGCTTCGACTGGATCCCGGTGATGCGGGACCGGATCATCGCGTGGCTTCCCGGGAATCACCCATTCGCGCGGGCACTCGCTTATCCTCTCTCGCGGCTCTCGACGGACCCTTTCATTCACACGCTTCCCGGAGAGGACACGGATCAAGACCGGCTCCTTGCGAAGGAAAAAATCAAGCCCACGGTCCGCTTCACGACGAAGGACGGGTTCACCACGTGGTGCATGGTGGAGGCGGGCCTGGGCGTGAGCTTCAACCAGGAATTGATCTCTCTTCGCTGGAAGGGGAACGTCGCGCTCGTTCCGGTCGACCCGCCGCAGTACGTTCCGCTCGGGCTCGCAATCCCGTCGCTAGACGAGGCGTCCCCCGCCACGAAGCGGTTCATCAGCTGTGTTCGGAGGCTGTCGCCCGAGCTGCGGGGGATGGTAAAGCAGCGGCAGGAAGGATAGGTAGCCGCAAGGCAGGAAGGGAAATAAAAAACGCCGCCAGGCAAGGGTGCCTGACGGCCAAAGGTGCCCTGCCGGGTCCGCCTGACAGTTGGACCGGCAGGAGCGAGGTTTAAGCAAACAGAAACCTGGGCTGTTAAGGGGCAGGGGCTACCCCTGCCTTCTCCTTCTAGAACGCGTCCACGACGCGGGACTCGATTTCGAGCGCGCGCGGGAAGATCAGGTTGTTCTCGAGGTGGATGTGCTCGTGCTGCGCGTCACGGAAGTCCCGGAGCTCCTTCATGAGGAGCGCGTAGCTTGCGCACCCGTCGTCCGGCGTCGCGTACCCGTGCGTGAGTTCCTCAATCCGGGCGTGGCGCTCCCCTTCCTCGGCGTGCTCCGCCTCCATAACGCCGATCGGCGACGCGACCGTTCCGCAGTGGAAGGGCTCCGCCTTCCGCCCGCTCATCTCGGCGTCGCAGAGCTCGTAGATGTATGGGTAGAGCATCCGCTCTTCCTTCATGAGGTGCATCTGCACCGCGTCCCAGATCTCGCTCCAGAGGTTCCGGACTTCGAGGAGCTCGGGATGGCGTGCGCCGTGCGCCGCGATCACCTTTTCGAGGAGCGAATTGATCCTCGGGCCCCGGACGCGGATCCCGCGGTGGTGGATCTTGAGCACATAGTCGCAGAGGAGGTCGGTCGGCCACGCGGCGAAATCGACCCCGCCCCGGACGGGAGAATCCTTTGCCCGCTCGAGCTCCTTTGCAATTTCTTCAGGATCTGCGCCTGCCTTCCGGCAGGCGGCCGGGAAGGGGTCGTCCCCGTGGCAGCAGAAGTCGACGCCGTGGTCCTCGAGGACGCGCGCGAATGCAGAGCTTTCCGCAGCGACAGCGCCTGCGGTCCTGAGGGAATAGTCGTTAGCCATGCTTGCGTTCCAGAGCTTTCATTAAAGATGTATCAATAATACATCTTTTAAGGAATGAAGCAAAACGAGGCCGGGGCACGGGCGAGCAACGCGGGGGGCGCACCGGAATCGAGTGAGAAAACTGGTTGTCTGTCTGTTTGCTGTCGGCAGGATCCTCAGGCGAAGTCCCGGAGGATATTGTTAGAAGAATCGGCTTTCAGGCGCCCGAGGGACGAAGGCTCAGGCGGGGAGGAAAGACACGCGGGGGTATCCGGTCCGGGATTCCTGCGCCGGAGGTCCCGTCCCGGGCTTCGGCTCCCCCAGGCTCCTCTTCCCGCGGCGCCCGATAGAATCTGAAGCATGAAACTAGTCAGCGCCACCGCCCTCGCCATCGTGATCGCTTTCCTTTCCCTCCCGCCAGCCGCAGGAGCGGGAGAGGCTGGCGCCTGCCGGATCCGTGTCGCGGTGAGCAGCTTCGCGGAGCCAAACCCGAACTTCGCGGTTCTGAGGCCCACGATCGAAGCGCTTGAGGAAGCGTTCGGCAAGGGTTCCGTCTGCGTCGAGAACCAGGTGCCGCTCCCGAAGCTCGGGTCCGAGATCCGGGAGGGAAGCGTGCAGCTCTTCATCTCGTCAGCCGGACTCCTCGGCAGGCTTCGCGGGGAGGGCGCGAAGAACATCGCGTCCCTCATGGGAGGTCCGATTCCGGACCCGAACAGGGCGGAGGCGTCGGTCGTCATCTCGCGCCGCGACCGTCCGGACATCACTGACCTCGCGAGCCTTCGCGGGAAGGTTCTCTCGGCCAACATGCCGCTCGGTTTCACCGGGTTCCTCACGGTGCAGCGCGAGGTGGCTCAGCTCGGCGCCGACCCCGACAGCTTCTACTCCGCGATCGAGTTCGTGGGCCACGACCAGATGAAGGTGCTCGATCGGGTCCTCTCGGGGAAGGCGGACGCAGGCGCCGTCCGGGCCTGCAACTACGAGGCGATGCTCGCCCTCGACCCGAAGTACCGGGGCGCGTTCAAGGTGGTGGGGGAGAGGGAAGACGCGGGGTTCGCCTGCACGCACTCGACCCGGCTCTACCCCTCGTGGGTGATCGGGGCGACGAAGTCGCTCAGCCCAAAGGACGCGGCGGCGGCCGCCCGGGCGGTCTTCTCGATGCGCCCCGCCTGGGAGGGCGGCTACCGATGGGGGATTCCGCCCGACATGGCGGAAGTGGACGCGGTGTACCGGGAGCTCAGGGCAGGGCCCTACGAATTCCTGCGGCACTGGACCCTGAAGCGCGTCTGGACGGAATACGGCCAGGCGGTGGTCGCGATCCTCTTCCTCATCTTAGGCCTCGCCTTCCACTCGCTCCGGAGCCGCCACCTCGTGCGGGTGCGGACGCGGGAGCTTGAAGAGGCGCTCGCGAGGGAGCGGGAGCTCGAGACCGAGCGCGAGAAACTAAATAAGAGAATGGGCCAGATGCAGAGGTCCGGCGTCGTCGGGCAGATGAGCTCGATGGTCGCGCACGAGCTCGGGCAGCCGCTCGCCGCGATTCTCATGTACATCCGGGGCCTCAGGCGCCGGATGGAGACGAGGAAACTGGAACGCCCGATGGTAGAGGACGCGCTCGGGAAAATCGAGTCGCAGGCGAACCGGATCGGATCCATCGTGGACCACGTCCGGGGCTACGCGAAGTCGAACGCCGCGCGGCGGCTTCCGCTCGACCTCCGGGAGATCCTCGGGACCACCGTGAGAAACTTTTCCCTCACGAGCGCGGGGCGGACGGTCCGCGTCGCGGAGGCCTCGGAAGGGGGCCCGTTCACGGTGCGAGGGGATCCGCTCGAGCTCGAGCTCGTCATCGCGAACCTGCTGAAGAACGCCGCCGAAGCGCTTTCCGACTCAGTCTCTCCGGGGACGAGCCGCGTGGTAAAGGCAAGCTTGTTGGCCGAGCCGGGATCCGGTACGGTGAACGTTATCGTCGAGGACGCGGGCGATCCGGTGACGGACGAGCTCCTCCGGCTCCTCTCGACCCCGGTCACGAGCCAGAAGGGCGAGGGCCTTGGCCTCGGGCTCTCGATCTGCCGCACGATCGTGGAGCAGCACGGGGGCTCGATCCGGTTCGAACACGGCCGGGACGGGCTCGGGGTGCGGGTTACGGTGACGCTCCCGGCGCTCGGGCCGGGTGAGGGCGCGGAACAGTTTTCAGGAGAAAAGGCATGAACGAAGGCAATGCGCCGCTGGTGCGTGTGGTGGATGACGACGAGGCGCTCCGAGACGCGCTCCAGTACATGCTGGAGGGCGAGGGGTGGGAGGTCGCCCTCTACCCGGACGCCGAGGAGTTCCTCCGCTCCGTGATGCCCTCCCGCGCGGGGGTCGTCGTGCTCGACGTGCAGATGCCGGGAATGGGCGGGCTCGAGTGCTTCCGCGAAATGGAGAAGCGCGGGATCCGGCTTCCCGTCGTCTTCCTCACGGCGCACGGGAGCATCGACATGGCGGTGGGGCTCCTTCGGAACGGCGCCTGCCACTTCCTGCAGAAGCCGGTCGACGCGGAGAAGCTCGTGCAGGCGGTGTCGGAGGCGGTCGAGCGGGACCGCGTCGCGCGGGAAGGACTCCCCGACCGGAAGGCGCTCGAAGGCCTTTTCTCAAGCCTCACGAAGCGGGAGTCGGAGGTGATCAGGCTCCTCGGCGACGGTCTCCTCAACGCGCAGATCGCGGAGCGGCTCGGGCTCTCGGTCCGCACGGTCGAAGTGCATCGCGCGGGCGCCTACCGGAAGCTCGGCGTGAAGAGCGTCGCGGAGGTCCAGCGGCTCTTCGCCGTGCTGCGCGGGAAGCCCTGAAAAACCGCCTCGTCTTTTCCTTTCCCGACGCGCCGCTCTCCTTCCCGGGGGAGCGGCCTTTTTTCGCTTCAGGCAGCCCTTTCCAAAGCTGAATTCCTTTCCTTGTCATTACGCAACGTACTTAAGTACGGCGGGCGGGAAACTTCCTTCCATCAAAAGGACGGGAGCGAGCGGATCCCAAGAGGCTCGCCCCGGATAAGAAAAAGGAAAGGAGTCAAGGAAATGCGTCTCACGGCCTTCATCGCTGCGGTCTCAGCCGCCACGTTTCTCGCGGGAACCGCCTGCGCGGCGGAGTCTGGGAAGTTCCTCGCCGACCGCCACGCGGCGGGCGGCGTGAAGTGCGAGTCCTGCCACAAGGCGGGCCCGAAGGAAGCCCCGAAGAAGGAGGACTGCCTCGCCTGCCACGGCGGCTCCTACAAGGCGCTCGCCGAGAAGACCGACAAGGGCGACATCAACTACCACGCGACGCATGTCGGCGAACCCGAGTGCACGCAGTGCCACCAGGGCCACAAGCCCCCGAGGCTCCTCTGCGACCAGTGCCACGAGTTCCAGGTGAAGGTCCCGTAGGCGGGGGCGTCCTTTACTCCAATCTGAACCGATTTCATTTTCTTTCGTGATTCCTGCGCTTCCGGACGGGCCGGAAGGCGGGAAAAGCTCTTAAAAAGGAGAACCATCATGGATCTGAAGCGCAGAAGCTTCCTCAAGGGCAGCGTCGCGGCGGCTGCCGCAGTCCCCTTCATGAAGGCCGGAGCCGAACAGGCGACGAAGTCGACCGCCTGGGACAAGGACTGCGACGTCCTCGTGATCGGGTACGGCGGCGCGGGCGCCGCGGCCGCGATCGAGGCGCACGACGCCGGGGCGAAGGTCCTCATCATCGAGAAGATGGCCGAGGGCGGCGGGAACACCGCGGTCTCCTCCGGTGGCTTCATGGTCCCGAAGGACAAGGAAGCGGCCTACCAGTACCTCTCCGCGCTCTACGACTTCGCGGATTCCGAGAAGGACGACAAGCTCCTCCGCCGGTTCGCCGACGAGATCATGACGGCGAAGGACTTCGTGATCGGCATGAAGCCTGACACGAAGCTCATGGTCTACGGCCACGCGGGCTACCAGAACGTGAAGGGAGCGGAGACGATCGACAAGTGGCGCGTCCGCGGGAAGAAGCGCGGCGGCGACAACCTCTTCGAGAACTATCGCTACGCCGTCGAAACCACCCGCAAGATCCCGGTCCTCCTCAACACCCCGGCGAAGCGCCTCATCAAGAACGGCGACGCGATCGTCGGCGCCGTCGCGGTCTCGGGCGGGAAGGAAATCCGCATCAAGGCCCGCCGCGGCGTGGTCCTCGCGACCGGCGGCTACGAGTTCGACCCCCAGTCGATGCGCACCTTCTGCCTCGGCACCAAGATCCACGGCCTCGGCAACCCCGGCAACACCGGCGACGGCCTCCGGATGGCGATGCAGGCCGGCGCCCGTCTCTGGCACATGACGGAATACTCCTGCCCGCTCGGCATGGTGGTCCCGGGCCTGAAGACCGTCGTGCAGGTGAACATCCTCGCCCCGTCCCACATCTGGGTCGACCAGGACGGCAAGCGCTTCACGAACGAGAAGGGCACGGACAACCACGCGATGATCTACGACGTGAACATGCTCCAGCCCCCGAAGCACCGCTATCCGCGCATCCCCTGCTACCTCGTCTTCGACGAGAAGGCGAGGAAGAACGGCCCGATCTGCGGCGGCGCGACCTCGGGCTACGCCCTGAACCGCGAGAACTACAAGTGGTCTGCGGACAACAGCAAGGAGGTCGAGTCGGGCGCGATCCTGAAGGCGGACACGCTTGAAGCCCTCGCGAAGAAGATCAACGTCCCGGCCGAGAACCTGGTCGCGACGGTGAAGAAGTGGAACGAGGACATCAAGGCGGGGAAGGACACGCTCTTTGGGCGCCCCCTCAAGAAGGCGAACAAGAAGGTCGTGTTCGCCGGCCGCGAGGCGCCGATCGTCTCCGTGCCGATGGACGAGACCGGCCCCTACTATGCGGTCCCGCTCTACCCGGCGATGCTGAACACGCAGGGCGGCCCGAAGAAGGACGTCGACGGCCGCGTGATGGACCCGTACGACCAGCCGATTCCGCGCCTCTACGTCGCGGGCGAGCTCGGAAGCATGTGGCCGACCCTCTACCAGGGCGCGACGAACAACGCCGAGTCCCTCGTCTTCGGGCGCCTCGCCGGCCGCGCGGTCGCGAAGGAAAAGCCCTGGGACTAGTCCCGGAACAAGCCCGGTGATCCGACCGGCAAAACGGATCCCCGGAGCAGCGTGAAAATCCCCCGGAAGGAACGCGTCTCTCTCCCGCGTCGCCTTCCGGGGGAATTTTTGCCTTCCGGCGGTTATGACGGGATTCCCGGGACTGTTTCCGGTTGCAAGTTTCCCTGCCTTGTGGTCTTATCAGCATCCGGGAGGGAGAACCGGAGGCCCGGCTGTCCGCTCTTCCCCCAAGCCTTATTCATCCATCAGCCCCGAGGTGTCCCCTTGTCAGAAGCAAGCCAGCTGATCGCCTTCGCCCTTGTCGGTTTCGCCCTCTACCGGATCGGGCTCGTCATCGAGCGTCTCATCCGCCCGGACGTCGACCGTTCAACCGGGTTCCCCCTCGGGGTCGCCGCGGTGGGGCTCGGCGCCGGGATGTTCTTCGGGATCTACGAGAAGCTCTCCGCCTGGCTCGGGTTCCTCTTCGTCGCCGTGATGGCGGTCTTCCTCCTCACCGCGTTCGTGCTTCGGAAGGGGAAGGACTGAGGACGCGTTCCCCAGGTAAGCCAAAGGCAGAAAAAAGGGGCTTCCCTGGAGAAGCCCCTTCGCGATCGATCCGGGACGCTTTCGCTACTTTCCGATGATGCCTTTCTCCATCCCGGTCCAGAGCGCCGAGAACCCGGTCCAGAAGACCGCGATCCCGATGCAGAGGAGGAGGAAGGAGAAGATCTTCACGATGGCGTCCGCGCCAGTCGGCCCGAGCCTGCTCGTGATCTGCCCGGCGAACCGGAAGCAGATCCAGACCGAGGCGCAGGTGGCGACCACCGCGAGGTTGAGCCCGAGGATGTTCCCGAGGGTCGATGGCATCGCGGTGCCGAGCGCGGTGCAGACCGCCATGGCGCCCGGCCCCACGAGGAGCGGCATCGTGAGCGGGAAGAAGGCCCGGCGCTTGAAGCTGTCGTCCTCGGATCTGCCCCCTGCGCTCTCGTTCGCCTTCTCCTTCTTTTCCCCGGTCGACGCGTTCATCGCGCTCCAGCCGGACGCTGCGAGGACGAGCCCGCCCGCGACACGGAGCACGTCGATCGAGATCCCGAAGAAGTTGAGGATGAAGACCCCGACATAGACCGACACCTCGATCAGGATGAAGGAGTAGGCGGCAACCCGTGCGGCGATCCAGGCCCGCTCACGCGCCGTGAGGTCGGTCGTGAGCGAAACGAAGAACATCGCGCCGGAGAGGGGGTCCACGATCGGGAGGAGGGCGGCGAAGACGTAGAGGAAAGCGCTCGTGAATTCGTTCATAAGCTTCACCAATGGATAAGGGCCAGAGGCGGGAGCCGGGGAAACGCGGTTTCCGGGATCCCGCCGCTTATTTCAGAAGGGCATCCGCTCGCCCCGCGCTACTTCACGAGGAACGCGAGGCTCGTCTTCGCGAGCTCGGTCCAGAGTCCCGAGAACCCGACCCAGAGGATCTGGATCCCGATGCAGACGAGGAGGAAGGCGAAGATCTTCACGATCGCGTCGGCGCCCGCGGCGCCGATCCTGCGGGTGATCTGGTCCGCGTACCGGAAGCAGACGAGGACGACCGCGCAGATCGCGACGATCGCGAGGTTGAGGCCGATGATGTAGCCCGGGGTCGAGGGCATCGCGGTGCCGAGCGCGGTGCAGACCGACATCGCGCCGGGGCCCACCATGAGGGGCATTGTGATCGGGAAGAAGGCGCGGCGCTTGAAGCTGTCGTCCTGGGCCCGGTTCTTCGCCTCGGTCTCCGCCTGCTTCTTCTCGTTGTCGGTGGACGAGCTGATCGCGCTCCAGCCGGCAGAGGCGAGGACGAGGCCACCCGCGACGCGCAGCACGTCGATCGAGATCCCGAAGAAGTTGAGGATGAAGACCCCGACGTAGACCGAGACCTCGATCAGGATGAAGGAGTAGATCGCGACCCGGGTCGCGAGCCACGCCCTCTCCTTCGTCGTGAGGTCGGAAGTGAGCGAGACAAAGAAGATCGCACCGGAGAGCGGGTTCACCATCGGGAGGAGGGCGGCGATCACGTAGACGAAGGCGCTCGTGAATTCATTCATATGCTTCGGAGAACTTGGAAGGAAGAGGGAGGAGGGCGGGCCAGCCGCAGCGCCTTTTCCTTTTGGCCAATAGTTGGTTTTTCCTAGGATTTTCAGGCATACGGATTATAGGCGTACGGAGTTGGGTTTGGCCTCGCGCCGCCGCTCCGCTTCGGCCGCTCTTTCAAACGGGAAGGAGAGTTAATATCATTCGAAATCAGGCCGCCCCCTGGACCGGCTTCGCGCGTACGGGTTTCACCCGGCCGTCCGGAACGTTCCCTTCGGGCTGAAGACCGGCCTCTGAAAAGAAATAAAAAAGAAGCAAATCCAATGTCTGTCAAAGATACGAAGACCCTCCGGGATCTTCCCGTCGGCATGTCCGCTGTCATTGCGGAAGTGGGCGGCGAGGGGGAGCTCCGGCAGCATTTCCTCGACATGGGCCTCATCCCGGGCGCCCGGGTGACGCTCGTGAAGTACGCCCCGATGGGGGATCCGGCGGAAGTCCGCGTGCACGGCTACGAGCTCACGCTCCGGCTTGCGGACGCGGGAAAGATCGCGGTCTCGGACCCCGGGCCGGGAGAGGAGCCGGGGCCTTCGGAGACCCGGGCCGATGAGGAGAAGGCGCTCGAGGCGCCGCACCCGGCGTTGGGCGAAGAGATCGGGGTGACCCTCGACCGCGAGGCGCACAGGAATCCGCTCAAAGGGACGCTCTCATTCGCCCTTGTCGGGAACCAGAACTGCGGGAAGACGACGCTATTCAACCAGCTCACCGGCTCGAACCAGCATGTCGGGAACTTCCCCGGGGTCACGGTCGACCGGAAGACGGGGCCGATCCGCGGGCGCCCGGACACCCTCGTCACGGACCTCCCCGGGATCTACTCGCTCTCCCCCTACACGAGCGAGGAGATCGTCTCGCGGAACTTCATCCTCGGCGAAAAGCCGACCGCGATCATCAACATCGTCGACGCGACGAACATCGAGCGGAACCTCTACCTCACGATGCAGCTCCTCGAGCTCGACATACCGATGGTGCTCGCTCTCAACATGATGGACGAGATGGAGGGGAACGGGGGTTCGATCCACATCAACGAGATGGAGCGGATGCTCGGGATCCCGGTGGTGCCGATCTCGGCCGTCCGGAACCAGGGGGTCGAGGAGCTCGTCGAGCACGCGGTCCACGTCGCGCGCTATCAGGAGCGCCCTGCCGTGCAGGACTTTTGCGACTCGGAGGACCATAACGGCGCCGTGCACCGGGCGCTGCATGGCGTGATGCATCTCGTCGAAGACCACGCGCGGGCGGCCGGGGTGCCGCTTCGGTTTGCCGCTTCGAAGCTCCTCGAAGGGGATCCGCTCGTCGAGAAGGAGCTCGCGCTCGAGCCGAACGAACTCGACATGATGGGCCACATCGTCCGGCAGATGGAGGAGGAGCGCGGCCTCGACCGCGCGGCCTCGATCGCCGACATGCGCTACCTCTTCATCGAGCGGCTTTGCGCGAAGACCGTCGTCCGCCCGCACGAGTCGAAGGAGCACGAGCGAAGCGGCCGGATCGACCAGATCCTCACCGGGAAGTACACGGCGATCCCGGCCTTCGCCGCGATCATGGCGCTCGTCTTCTGGCTCACGTTCGGCGTGATCGGCGCGGCGCTCCAGGACCTGCTCGCGGACGGGATCGAGTCGCTCACCGAGTGGGTCGACGCGGCGCTCTCGTCCGCCGGCATCAACGAGGCGATGAAGTCGCTCGTCGTCGACGGGATCTTCACGGGCGTCGGCTCGGTCCTCAGCTTCGTCCCGATCATCGTCGTCCTCTTCTTCTTCCTCTCGATGCTCGAGGACTCGGGCTACATGGCCCGGGTCGCGTTCTTCATGGACAAGCTCCTCCGGAAGATCGGGCTCTCGGGCCGCTCCATCGTCCCGATGCTGATCGGGTTCGGGTGCACGGTACCGGCCGTCATGTCGACCCGCACGCTTCCCTCCGACCGCGACCGCCGGATGACGATCATGCTCACCCCCTTCATGAGCTGCAGCGCGAAGATGCCGATCTACGCCTTCTTCACGGCGGCTTTCTTCCCGAAGAGCGGCTGGCTCGTGATGGTCGTCCTCTACCTCGGCGGGATCCTGATGGGGATCCTCACCGCGCTCGCGTCGAAGGGGACGCTCTTCAGGGGCGAACCCGTGCCCTTCGTGATGGAGCTCCCGAACTACCGCCTCCCCGGGCTCGGGAACACGCTGCGTCTCATGTGGGACAAGGCGAAGGACTTCCTCGAGCGGGCGTTCACGGTGATCTTCGTCGGGACGATAGTCGTCTGGTTCCTGCAGACCTTCGACTTCAGGCTCAACATGGCGGGGTCGCCCGAGGACTCGATGCTCGCCTGGATCGCAGGCGTCGTGGCCCCGGTCCTTTCGCCTGCAGGCCTTGGCGACTGGAAGCTCACCACCGCGCTCATCTCGGGGTTCCTCGCGAAGGAGAGCGTCGTCTCGACCCTCTCCGTCCTCTATGGGAGCGCAGCCTCGATCGCGTCCGCGGTGACCCCGCTCGCCGCGGCCTCGATGCTCGCCTTCTGCCTCCTCTACACGCCGTGCGTCGCCGCGATCGCGTCGGTGAAGCGGGAGCTCGGGGCCGCATGGGCTGTGAAGATGGTGGTCTTCCAGTGCGTGGTCGCGTGGGCGGTCGCGTCTCTTGTCAGGGCTGCGGGGCTTCTCCTCGGGTTCAGCTAGCGGAGGGAACGGAAAATGGAAAATCTTGGAAACATCGTCCTCGGCGCAGTGATCGTGCTCTGCGTGCTCTTCGCGGTCCTCCGGATCAGGAAGGCCCGCAGGGGCGGTGGCTGCGGATGCGGCTGCGGCGGCTCCTGCGGGTCGTGCGGCTGCTGCTGCGGCTCCCGCGGCCGGAAGGAAGGGAAGGATCAGTAGCCTCTCCCTTCTCCCCTGCGACGAAGCGGCCGGATTCCGCTCTTCCCCCGGGCCGGGGGATGCGGTTCCGGCCGTTTTTCCTTTTCCCCATCGTTCCCGGTTCAGTATGGTCCTCCGGAAGAACTATTCGGGAAACGCTTTCCACTCGCTCCCGCACGGTATCGTTGCCAGTTATTTCCGTATATTCAAATCAGATATCGAAAAATGATTGGAAATAGTGGCGCGGGAATTCTTTCCGGTCACGCTTCGGAGACAGCGTTCTTCATGACGTATTCCGATCATCGTTTATTTGCAGGGTTCCATCTGCTTTTCAAGCACACTTGGCAGAAAGGGTAGCGGATTTGCGTTACTGGGAAAACATTAAAAAAATATCCCGAACGGGTTAGGAACCTTTCAGTAAAAAAGCCATTGCGAGTCACGAAAGTGTAGGATACAGCCCGTATGAAAAAGGGCCTTCCGCGCCGTTTCACCGCTGTCCCACTTCTGGACTAGCCCTGGGGCTTCGGCGCGGCGAGGCACGGGACCGGGGCGCTCCCTTCCCGCATGGGGCGGGGCGCGAACAGTTCCGGACGACAACTGCTTCTAAGCAGAACAGATGGAGACAAAAGTGAGCGTAATTTCGGTGAAGACCTTTGCGCCGCCCAAGGGATGCCGTGGCGAAGACGGCCCGGACTTCAAGGGCAACTTCCGCAAGGGCGAGCTTCGCGGGATCATCAGGATCAACAAGGAGAAGTGCGTCGGGTGCGACACCTGCACGAAGTTCTGCCCGGTGGACGCGATCCGGGGGAGCCTTGGCGTTGCCCACAAGATCGTTGACGACGCATGCCTCGCCTGCGGCCAGTGCCTTATCGCGTGCCCCTTCGGCGCGATCGAGCAGATGAGCTTCGTGGACGAGGTGATGAAGGCGCTCGATGACAAGACGAAGTTCGTCGTCGCACACCCGTCCCCCGCGGACCGCGTGTCGCTCGCCGAGGAGTTCGGCGGGAAACCCGGCGACATCTCGACGGACCAGATGATGAACGCGCTCGAGCGGGCCGGGTTCGCGGTCTACGACGTGAACCAGTCCGCTGACCAGACGATCTGGGAGGAGGGGACCGAGCTCGTGAAGCGCATCCGCTACTGGATCCTGAACGACCGCTCGCCCGATGTCGCCATGATGGCGCACCACCCGCTCCCCCAGTTCACGAGCTGCTGCCCGGCCTGGGTCCGCAACATGGAGGGGAACTACGCCGGATGGGTCCCGCACATCTCCACCACCAAGTCCCCGATCCAGATGGGCGGCACGATGGCGAAGGCGTGGGCGGCCGAGCGGGTCTGGAAGAAGGATCCGGCGAGCGTCTACGTGGTCGCGGTCGCTCCCTGCACGGCGAAGATCTACGAAGCGTCCCGGCCCGAATTCCACCAGGCCTACGACTACCTCGTGAAGACCGGGAGGATCCCGGCCTCCACCCCGGTCTTCCCCGACATCGACGCGGTCCTCACGGTCCGCGACATCGCGGAAGTGTTCCGCCGGAAGGGCATCAACCCGCTCCATATGCCGAAGAAGCGCGAGAGGACCACGATGGAGGTCTACACCGGCGCGGGCACGATCTTCGGCGCCTCGGGCGGCGTGATGGAGGCGGCGCTTCGCACGGCCTACAAGGCGCTTTCGGGCGAGGAGCTGAAGAACCCCGACATCCTCGGCGTCCGCGGGCGCGACCAGGCGGTGGTCGAGGCGACGATCCCGATTCCGGTGAAGGCGCTCGGCGGCAAGGTCTTCAACCTCCGCGTCTGCGTCGTGAACGGCGCGCGGCAGGGCCTTCCCGCCGTGATGCATAAGCTCAGCCAGAACCGCGACGCCTACCACTTCATCGAGGTGATGAACTGCCCGGGCGGCTGCGTGAACGGGGGCGGCCAGCCCGTGCAGAGCATGGGAACCGCGTGGCTGAAGCCCGCGCTTCCGCTCCCGCTCCACGCCTGAGCGCTTCGAGGCTTAACGGAGAACAATTTCGAAAATGGAAACACGCTATACGCTCGCTGAAGCCCCGGTCTCGATACTGCTCGGCCGCCGCGGCTTCCTGAAGGTTGTCGGTGTCTGCGTCGCCGCCGCGGCGCTCGTCGGCTACGGGATCTCGGACCTCATCCGCCGCCGGAGCGAAGTGCTCCTCGCGCGCCAGGACGGACTCTACAGGGACGACAAGCTCTGCCAGGCCCAGAACCTCACCGCATCGCACCAGAACCCGTCCGTGAAGAAGGCCTACGAGGACATGAACGGAAAGCCCTGCGAAGGACTCATGTATGACCTCGTCCACACCGAGTACGCGCCCCGCGCGAACCTCGCGATCAAGGAGACGAAGAATGCAGCCTGAACTCTGCAAACCCACTGACCGGGTGCTCCGCTACCATCCGGCGGACAAGATCTTCCACACCGTGAACGCGATCACCTGGTTTGCGCTCCTCATCACGGGCGCGCTCGTCTACTTCCTCGACCTCTCGGACAAGACGAAGGGCGGCCTCATGGTCTGGCACCTCGGGCTCGCGGTGATCTTCACGCTCAACATCGTCGCCTACCTCTGCATGGCGCCGCACCGCTTCGCCGTCACGATGAAGAACCTCCTCGAGTGGGACAGCAACTCGATCCGCTGGTTCCTCAATCTCGGCGGCTATCCGCGCCGCTTCTTCCACATCCCCCTCGGGCCTGTCGAAGTGCCCCCGCAGGGCCGCTACAACGGCGGTCAGAAGATGAGCTACCTCATGTTCTTCTTCGCGATCTTCACGCTCGCGATCACGGGCTGGATCCTCTGGGTCGCGGCGCCGCTCGTCGGGAAGATGGCCTTCAAGTGGATGTTCTACTACCACGTCTGGGCCGGCGCGATCGTCTCGGTCCTCGTCGTCTGCGCCCACATCCCGCTCGCGCTCCTCTCCTGGAGCCACGTGACCGGCCTCTGGAGGCTTGGTTCCGGCACGATCTCGGTCGAGGCCGCCATGCACCACACGCCGATCTGGTTCAAGCGCGACGTGATTCGCGTGAATCCGGACGATTCCGGGAAGGAGAAGGCGTAGGACAAGGTTCCTGCTTTTTCCTTATGGCCGGGCCTCCCGCCCGCGGCGCATCCGGTAGAGAATAGGATTGCCGCACGCCGGGAACCCGGCCTGAAGACGGGCTGCCGCCCTCCGCCCCTTTGTGTTTCGGGCAGCGAAGGCGGCAGTCTTCTTTTTATGCACCTGTCTTTTTGCCTAAGGCATTCACCATGAACTCCGTACCCATGACGCTGCAGGTCCAGAAGGCGCTCCGCCTGCATATCGGCCTCTTCGGCTGCCGGAACGCCGGGAAGTCCTCGCTCGTGAACCGCCTCACCGGGCAGCATCTCTCGATCGTCTCGGAAATCCCGGGCACGACGACGGATCCGGTCGAGAAGGCGTGCGAGCTGCATCCGATCGGCCCGGTCGTCTTCATCGACACGGCGGGCCTCGACGACCGCGGGGAGCTCGGGTCGGAGCGCGTGAAGCGGTCGCTCGCGGTCCTCGGCTGGATGGATCTCGCGGTGCTCGTGGTCGACTCGTCCCGAGGCCTGACTGACGAGGACCGTAGGACGATCTCGATCATCCGCTCGAAGGGCGTCCCCGCGGTCGCGGCCTTCAACCAGTCGGACAAGCTTCCGGAGGGGAAGGCGGCCGGGATGGCCGCGGCCTTCGCGAAGGAAACCGGGATTCCTGCCGCTGCGTGCTCGGCGCTTCTCGGGGAAGGCACCGAAGCGGTCCGAACCCTTATCGTGAAGAAGGTCGAGGAAACGTGGGAGCCTGACAGGCCGCTCACCGAGGGGCTTGTCCCCGAGGGACGCACCGCGGTTCTCGTGGTCCCGATCGACTTCGGGGCCCCGAAGGGCCGGCTCATCCCGCCGCAGGTTCAGACGATCCGCGAGCTCCTCGACGCGGGGCGGCGGTGCCTAGTCGTCCTTGAGACCCAGGTCGCGGACGCGATCAGGGAAATGAAGGTTCCGCCCGCGATCGTGATCACGGACTCCCAGGCGATCAAGGCGGTCGCTTCCCAGGTCCCGGACGAGATCCCGCTCACCACGTTCTCGATCCTCATGGCGCGCTCGAAGTCCGACCTTCCGGCGCTCGCCCGCGGCGCCGCGGTGCTTCCGACGCTCAGGCCCGGCGACAGGGTGCTCATTTCGGAGACCTGCAGCCACAACGCGCAGGACGGCGACATCGGACGCGTGAAGATCCCGAACTGGATCGCGAGGAACGCGGGCGGCCCGATGAAGGTCGACATCGCGGTCGCGAAGGACTTCCCGTCTGACGTCACGCCCTACAAGGTCGTGATCCAGTGCGGGGGCTGCATGGTGACCCGGAGGAACATGCTCGCGCGGCTTCGCGAGTGCGAAGCGCAGGGCGTTCCGATGACGAACTACGGGATCGCGATCTCGCAGCTCCAGGGCGTGTTCCCCCGTACGCTCGAGCCGTTCCCTGAAGCGAAGGCCGCGTGGCTTGAAGCCGCGGGGAAGAAGGCGGGAGAAGCCGAGTGAAGGAACTGAAGGAACTCCTCCGGCAGACGGAATTCTCGCGGGACGACCTCACGAGACTCATTTCGCTTGAGGCACAGGACGATCGCGAGGCGCTCTACCGCGCCGCATACGCCGTCAAGGCGAGGACGGTCGGGCGGGTCGCGTACTTCCGGGGCCTGATCGAGTTCTCGAACATCTGCACGAAGGACTGCCTCTATTGCGGGATCCGGAAGTCCCACCGCGGCGTGAGGCGGTTTGAGTCGACGAAGGACGAGATCCTCAGGCTCGCGAAATGGGTATGGGAGAACCGCTACGGGTCCGTCGTCCTGCAGTCAGGGGAACGCACAGATCCGAAGTTCGTCGGTTTCATCGAGGACGTGTTGCGGGGAATGAAGGAGCTTTCCTGCGGGGAGCTCGGGATCACGCTCTGCCTCGGGGAGCAGACGGAAGAGACCTACCGCCGCTGGTTCGACGCGGGCGCCCACCGCTACCTGCTCCGTATCGAGGAATCGAACCCCGCGCTTTATGCGCGCTTCCACCCGCAGGACGGAAACCACGTCTGGGAAGTGCGGGACCGCTGCCTTACGGCACTAAAGAAAATCGGCTACCAGGCCGGGACCGGTGTCATGATCGGGCTCCCCGGGCAGACCGCGGAGAACCTAGCGGACGACATCCTCTACTACCGGAGGAAGGGGATCGACATGATCGGGATGGGCCCCTACATCGTCGCTTCCGGCACCCCGATGGGTGACGCGGTCGAAGCTTCGGGCGGGAACACGGCAGAAGAGAAGCGGCGGCGTTTCGTCCTCGGCCTCAACATGATCGCGGCTACCCGGCTCGCGCTTCCTACCGTCAACATCGCGGCGACGACCGCCCTCCAGGGGCTCGACCCCCGGGGCCGGGAGCTCGGGCTACGAGCCGGCGCGAACGTCCTGATGCCGATCGTAACGGAACCCCGTCATCGGCCCGACTACCAGCTCTACGACGACAAGCCCTGCGTCGAGGACACCTCGGAAGAGTGCCTCGCCTGCGTCACGGGCCGCGTCCGGTGGGCTGGCGACGAGCCTGGGTTCGGAAGCTGGGGCGACTCGCGCCACTGGTACGAGCGCCGCGGCAGAAGCCCGGAACCCGGGCGGGAAGCGGGGGAAGGGATTGCCGGGACTCTCAGGAAACCTCGCCGCGTGATCGAAATCCGCTGCGCCGCAGCTCCGAGGGAAGAGCTTCAAACGGTGGGAAAATAGGCCTTGGGAAGAGAAGATGCCGGGAAGGGCGGGGAAGCCTGCTTCTTCAGGGCGGGGCCGTTTCAAGAACTGGGAGGAAAGAGGGTAATGCTGATGATCGAGAGGCGCGAAGCGCTGAAGCTCGCGCTCTGCGCCGGGGTCGCCCTTGGGGCGCCGCAAGCCCGTGCGGCGATCCGGCCGCAGAAGCGGGTCGTGACGGACCACGCGGGCCGCGAGGTCGAAGTTCCCGCGGTGATCCGGCGCGCGGTGATCGCGGACGTCTTTCCGCTCGCGTCGCTCGCGACGCTCTTCCTCGGAGGGGCCGAACGGATCGCGGGGATCCACCCGGTCTCGATGGCAGCCGCGAAGTCAGGCCTCCTCGGAACGCTTTTCCCCGGAATACTCCAGGCTGACACCGGCTTCATGACGGGCTCGTCGCTCTCGATCGAGTCTCTGCTTCGGCTGAAGCCCGACTGTGTCCTCGTGAACGCCGCGAACGCGCGCGAGATCTCGCTTCTCGAAACGGCGCGCATCCCCGCCGTCGCCTTTTCGGCGACCGGGTTCGGCTACGACGTGATGAAGACCCTTTCCGCCTGGATTTCGCTCCTCGCTGCCGTGTTTCCGGACGAGGGCCGTGGGAAGAGGATCCTTTCCGGGGTCGAAAAAGCGGCCTCTGCCGCACGCCGCAGGGTCGGCGCGAGAACCGCAGGGATTCCGGAGGGCGAGCGTGGAAAGGCGCTTTTCCTTTTCCAGTACGGCCAGGACCGGATCGTGGTCTCGGGGCGGAACTTCTTCGGGGAGTCCTGGTGCCGGATGATCGGCGCCCGGAACGCGGCCGAATCGGCCACGGCGAAGAACGCGAACGCCGCGGTTTCGATCGAGTCGGTCTATGCGTGGAATCCTGACGTCATATTCATTTCGAACTTCACCCCGGCGATGCCTTCCGACCTTTACCAGAACCGCTACCACAAGTGGAGCGGCGTAAAGGCCGTGCGGGAGAAGCGCGTCTACAAGATGCCGCTCGGGACCTACCGGACCTTCACGCCGTCAGCGGACGCCCCGGTGACGCTGCTCTGGCTTGCGAAGATGACGTACCCGAAGCTCTTCGCGGACGTCAACCTCAGAGCGGAGGCGAAGGCTTACTACGAGAAGGCCTTCGGGAAGAAACTGCGCGACGCGGACGTCACGAGGCTTCTCGAGCCCGGGCGCGTCGCGGGGCTCGGCGCCCGGATCTGGTGAGGCGGGCCATGCCGGAAGCCGGGCCGAGGGTGCGGGTGAGCAGGGCGGGGATCCTATTCCCGGCGCTCATCGCTTCGCTTCTCCTGCTTTCGCTTTTCGCGCTTGGCGCGGGTGAATACCCGGTCGCGCCTGGCGCGGTGCTCGGGGCGCTTTTCCCGGGAGCCTTTCCTGCCCTTATCCCTGACGAGACCGCGGAGACCGTCGTGACGGCGGTGCGGCTTCCGAGGGTCCTTCTCGCGGTCTTCGCGGGTTCCGGGCTCGCCGCCGCGGGCGCCGCCTTCCAGGCGATCTTCAGGAACCCGCTCGCGACACCTGACACCCTCGGCGTCGCTACGGGGTCGTCCTTCGGCGCAGTGCTCGCAATCCTCTTCGGGGCGGGCGCTGCCGGGATCCAGGCCTCGGCCCTTCTCTTCGGGCTCGCCGCGGTCGCGCTCGTCTGGGGCGTGAGCCGCGTTCCCGGATCGAACCGCGTCCTCATGATCATCCTTTCCGGGCTCGTTGTGGGAGCCTTCTTCTCGTCGCTTGTCGCGCTCGTTAAGTTCGCGGCGGACCCCCAGGACATTCTCCCTTCGATCACCTTCTGGCTGATGGGGAGCCTCGCGGGGGCCTCTTCCGGAATGCTCGCTGCAGGGCTCCCGCTTGTCGCCATCGGAACCGCGGTTCTCTTCCTTTACCGCTGGAAGCTCGACCTTCTCTCACTTCCTGACGAGGAGGCGGCGTCGCTTGGCGCCGCTGTCCTCCGGATCCGCGGAACCGTGATCCTCGCCTCGACCCTCGTCACCGCGGCGGTTGTTTCGCTCTGCGGCCTCGTCGGCTGGGTCGGGCTCCTCGTCCCGCACGCGGCACGTATGGCGTTCGGAAGCTCGAACCGCGCGGTAATGCCGGCTTCGATCCTGCTCGGCGCGATCTTCCTCCTCGCGGTCGACACCGCGTCCCGGTGTCTTTCGGCTTCCGAGATCCCGATCTCGATCCTTACCTCGGTCGTCGGGGCGCCTGCCTTCATCTTCCTTCTCCGCCGCACGGGCGGAGTGCGGGCCTGAGGGAGGAGGGGCCATCATGCGGCTTGAAGTCCAAAACGGAAGCTTCAGGTACCCGGGACGGGACGCGGAGGTGCTTGCCCGGTTGAACTTCATGGTCGACTCGGGGAGCGAGGGAAGGATCCTCGCCGTGCTCGGGCCCAACGGCGCTGGAAAGACGACCCTCCTTCGCTGCCTTCTCGGGCTCCTCAGGTGGACCGGGGGCGAGACGCTCCTTGACGGAAAGGACATCCTGGAAATACCCCGGAAGGCGTTTTGGCAGCGGGTCGGGTATGTGCCGCAGGCGCGCGCCGAAGCCTTCCCCGCGACGGTCCTCGACCTCGTGCTCCTCGGCCGCAGCGCGAGGCTCGGGGAATTCGCGCTTCCGGGCGAAGAGGATTACGAAGCCGCTGCCGCGTCGCTCGACCGGATCGGGATCGGGGATCTCGCGCTCCGCCGGACGGACGAAATCTCAGGGGGCGAGTTCCAGCTCGCCCTCATCGCACGGGCGCTCTGCGGCGGGCCGTCCCTCCTCGTCCTCGACGAGCCTGAGTCGAACCTCGACTTCAGGAACCAGAGAAAGGTGGTCGAAGTCCTCGCGCAGCTTAAGGAGGAGGGCGTGAGCGCGATCCTGAACACACATTTCCCGGAGCACGCGATCCGGCTCGCGGACGACGCGCTCCTCATGCGCCCCGGGACTCCCGGCCTTTTCGGCCCTGCGGAGGATGTCCTTTCTGAGGGAAACCTTTCGGACGCCTACGGAATGCGGGTCCGGATTCGGAAGGTGGAGCTTCCTGAAGGAAGGAGGACCGTCGTCGTCGCGCCGTGATGCGGCTACGAAAGGCTGATGGCGGCCGGGCTTTCCCCCTCGCGCCGCCCCCGCGGGGCCTTCATGAACCCGAATCCCTGGAGGATGCAGATACCTCCGATGATTTACTTTTTCTATGTTTTTCTCTATTAAAATTACTTAGTTAGGTTGAAAGGAGAAAAATATGGACTACTCATCACGTGGCATTGAGCTGCTGAGGAAGCTCGGCAAGGTATCGCTCGGTTTCTACCCGACGCCGTTCACTCGCCTTGACCGGCTTTCAGACGAGTACGGCATTAACCTCTGGATCAAGCGCGAGGACTTTTCCGGCGCGACGCTTTTCGGCGGGAACAAGGTGCGGAAGCTCGAGTACCTGCTTTCCGACGCGAAGAAGCAGGGCTGCGACACTGTGTTCACCTACGGCGCGACCCAGTCGAACCACGCGATGGAAACGGCCGCGGCCGCCCGCCGCTGCGGGATGAAGCCGGTCCTCTGGCTCGGCGCGATCGTGGAGCCGAAGGCGGGCGACATCCGCGCGAACCTTCTCCTCGACTCGATCCTCGGCTGCGAAATCCATATCCTCAAGTCGATCGGAAGCACGCGCGAGACGATGGCCGCTAACACGGCGCTCTTCGAAAAGCGGAAGGCTGAGCTCGCGGCCGAAGGCCACAAGGTGTACGACATCCCGATCGGGGGATCCACGCCGCGCGGCGCCGCGGGCTTTGCCGAGTGCTGGATCGAGACGCTCGGGCAGGCGGCGACCCTCGGGCTGAAGCCTGAGTTCTTCTACACCTGCACGGGGAGCGGCGGGACGCTCGCCGGGCTCGCGGCTGGGAAGACCCTCATGCATGACACCCGCACTGCCCTTCGCGGGATCGCGGTCGGAAAGAAGGACCCCGCGACCTACGGTCCGGGAATCCGGGAAAAGGCGGACGCGATCCTGGAACTCATCGGGGCGGAAGAGCGGACGGATCCCGATGTCTTCTCGATTTCCCACGACTACGTGGGCCCGGGCTACGAGAAGCCGTACCGCGAGGCGAACGACGACATACGGCTCCTCGCCCGCAAGGAGGGGCTCTTCCTCGACCCGGTTTACTCCGGGAAGGCCTTCCACGGGATGATGGACGAGATCAGGAAGGGCGTGGTTCCGAAGGGAAGCACCGTGATCTACCTTCATACGGGTGGCGCGACGGCCCTTTTCTCCGAGTCCGAGATCATCGGGGACCTCGGCGAGCTGCCGGCGTAAGGACGGCCGTTTGGGGGAGGCAGACGCAGCCCCGGCACCGGCGGGACTACTGCCGATGACGTATTTGTTTTTGCAGGGCCTTTGTCTAAACTCAATGCTGACCCGGCCGACCGTGGGCGGATTGGCAGGATGGAGAGAGCCGCCCGTCCGGACAAGCTGGATCAAACGGAGAGAGTGATGTGCATTGGACTGCCTGCAAGGGTTGTCAGCGCCAATGCGGCATCAGCGGTGATCGAGTCCTTCGGTGTCCGTAAGGTTGTAGGAACCGGTCTTGCGGGAACCCTCAAGGCCGGTGACTTCGTGACGGTCCTCTCGGGGAACGTCTTCAAGAAGCTCACCCAGGACGAATACCACCGGGTGATGTCGCTTGTCGCGCGGCTCGCTCCTAGAAAAGAGCCGTAAAAAAGGGGAGTACCGGGTTTTTCCGGCGCTCCCCTTTTCCTATTCGGGCTCAGGACGGCCTCACGCCTGAAGCCGCCCATCGCTGCCGCCCTTTACAGAGGTATCAGGCCTTCTTGAAGTAGCGGTTGTAGAGGCCGAGGAAGGCCTTCCCGTGGCGGGCCTCGTCGCGGGCCATCTCGTGCACCGTGTCGTGGATCGCGTCGAGGTTCAGCTTCTTCGCGCGGACGGCGAGGTCGGTCTTCCCGGCGGTCGCGCCGTTCTCGGCTTCGATCCTCAGCTCGAGGTTCTTCTTCGTTAAGGCAAAAGGCATTTTTTAAAAAGATCTGTTACTTCGCTTTTTTTAGAAAAACTTTTTTAAATTATATGGTTAAATAAGTTCACCAATTTTGGCCGGGAATGTTCGTTTCTCTATGTATCCGATCTCATTGGATACATAAATCGGATACAACTTCTTTGAATAATCCGCATAGCAAGACAGCTGGAATGGAGGGGTTGTATGAGAGGACAGAGACCCAAAACGGTCAAGGAAATTGAAAAAATCCGCGAGCCAGGACTTTACTCGATCGGCGGCGTTACCGGCCTTTCCCTTCGAGTCACCGAGTCAGGAAACTACTTTATTTTTCGATACACAGAAAACGGCAAACGTTCCGCTGTTTCCCTCGGCAACGCGAAACGAATGCCTCTTGCGGAAGCCCGGAAGAGGGCGCTTCAACTCAGACTTGATCTGGACGCCGGGAAATCAGTCAAGAAAGTTCACAAATTTGCGGAGGAAGGATCTGTAACTTCGGTTAGTGTACTCGCGGGTAAATGGCTGGTTGCGAAGGAATCAGCGGGGTTTTGGCGGGAAAACCACAGGGGTTCTTACGATGCGCGAGGCGTGCTTAAGAACCATATTCTCCCAAAATTCGGAAATCGGGAAATTGCTTCGATTTCTGCGAGGGAGATAGCCGACGCGTTCAAAGATCGAGGGTGTAAAGATTCTTGTGGGTTGACCCCTTCCTTAGTCAATATACGCTGTAAGCCTGTCGCCGAAGAGTATGGCCATTTCTCT
>CADBTW010000051.1 GCA_902797695.1 uncultured Sutterellaceae bacterium | reverse complement strand
TCGAAATATTCAGGATCAACCGGCCGGAAGCCCGGGGCGGGACATTGGAAATGCAGGACGCCGGAAGCGGCCGCAGGAGATTTTTTCTTATAAAATAGCAGGTCCGCCTTCCGGGCCGGATCCGCCCCGGAAGAACCGCAAAGAACAATATTCCCTAATCCAGAGGTACCCCAATCCATGGCTCATGTTGTCTGTGACGGATGCGTCAACTGCAAGCATACGGACTGTGTTGACGTCTGCCCGGTGGACGCTTTCCGCGAAGGCCCCAATTTTCTCGTGATCGATCCCGACGAATGCATCGACTGCGCGGTCTGCATTCCGGAATGCCCGGAAGCCGCGATCTTCTCCGAAGAGGACGTCCCGGCGGGCCAGGAAGCCTATATCCAGATCAACGCCGAGCTCTCGAAGCAGTGGCCCTCCATCACCCGCAGGAAGCCCGCGCCGGACGACTGGGAAAAGTGGTCCGGGGTTCCGGACAAGCTGAAGTACCTGAAGCGCTAAATGGCGGTCCCTGGCCTCGAGGAGAGGCTTGACGCGCTGCTCCCGCAGACCTTCTGCAGGCAGTGCGGGTTCGACGGCTGCCGCGCCTACGCCCGAGCGATGGCGGAAGGGCGCGCCCTCCCGAACCGCTGCGCCCCGGGAGGCGACGCGGGAGCCGCGGCGCTCGCCCAGGTGCTCGGCGTCCCGGGCCTTCCGCTCGACCCCGAGTACGGTCGCGAGATGCCGTTCGCGGTCGCTCGGATCCGCCCTGCCGAATGCATCGGGTGCGCCCGGTGCCGGAAGGCTTGTCCCGTCGACGCTGTGACCGGTGGCCCGAAGCGGCTCCACGCCGTGATCGAGGCGGCCTGCAGCGGCTGCGCGCTCTGCGTGGACGCGTGCCCTGTCGGCGCGATCGAAATGAAGGAAGCGGGCCGCGAGTGGACGCGTGATGACGCGATCCGGTCCCACTCGCGGCATGAAGCCCGGGCGCGGAGGATCGAGCGCGAAAGGCGCGAGGAAGAGGCGCTCTACGAGACGCTCGGCTCAGGATCAGCGCTTGAGCGCCGCAAGGCCGCAGTCGACGCGATCCTCGCGCTCGCCGCGAAGCTTGGAAAAAAGCCCTAAAAAAAGAAGCAAATGAACGACGCAAAGCGGACTGAAATCTTCAGGCGGCTCGCCGAGCTCCGCCCGAACCCGAAAAGCGAGCTCACCTTCCGGACGCCCTTCGAGCTCCTCGTCGCCGTGGTGCTCTCAGCCCAGGCGACGGACAAAAGCGTGAACGAGGCGACCCGGGTGCTCTACCCGATAGCGAACACGCCTGAGAAAATCCTCGCGCTCGGCGAGGAAGGCCTCATCCCCTACATCAGCAGGATCGGCCTCTACCGCTCGAAGGCGAAGCACGTGATCGGACTCTGCCGCGAGCTTGTCGCCCGGTTCGGCGGGAAGGTGCCGGAAGACTTCGACGCGCTCTGCACGCTCCCCGGGGTCGGCCACAAGACCGCGAACGTCGTCCTCAACGTCGCGTTCGGGCACCCGACCGTCGCGGTCGACACGCACATCTTCCGCGTCTCGAACCGCACGAACCTCGCGCCCGGGAAGACGCCGGACGAGGTTTCCTCGAAGATCGTCCGCTACTGCCCGAAGGACCTCCTCCGGAACGCCCATCACTGGCTCCTCCTCCACGGCCGGTACTGCTGCACCGCGCGAAGCCCGAAATGCTGGGAGTGCCCGATCGAGGACCTCTGCGAGTGGAAGGAAAAGGCTAGGAAGCCGGAGCCGAAAGCCGTGCGCCAGATCCACCCGAAGGGTCGGAAGGCGGCGTAGAGCCGCAGAAAGCCCCGCTCCCTCTCGTTCTCCCCTAGGGCGGATCGGGGAGCGTTGCCTTCAGGCTCCTCCCATCGGCTAATATTGAACGAATTCCTATCCAGAGAGAACGTTTTCCCCCGTCGCACCGGACCCCCTGCGGTCCGGCGCATCCCGCCTCCCTGTCCGCATCACCTCGCCGCGACGCGCCCGAAGACCCGAAGGGGAAACGAATAAAAAAGAAAAAGAGACCATGTCAGACACGAACACACTCCGCCCCGCCTGGTCCTCCATGGCGGCAGGCCTCCCCGAGGACGTCCTCGGCCCGATCCTCGCGAACGGCACGAAGCCCGGGATCATTTCCTTCGGGGGCGGCCTTCCCTCGCCCGAAGGATTTCCGACGAAGGAGCTCGAGCGCGCCGCCGAATGGTGTCTCGAGGCGATGCCGAAGCGCGCGCTCCAGTACTCCGACCCGCAGGGCGAGCCTGAGCTCCGGGCGGAGATCGCGAAGTACGAGAACGGCCGCGGGAACCCGACCGACCCCGACAATGTCGCCGTCGTCACCGGAAGCCAGCAGGCGCTCGACCTCGCCGCCCGCATCTTCGTGAACCCGGGCGACGCGATCATGGTCCAGCGCCCGACCTACGTCGGGGCGCTCGAGGCGTTCAACCTCTCCCAGCCCCGCTATGTCGAGATGCCGGAGGACGAGGAAGGAACCGCCCCGGCCCTGATCGGGGACGAGGCTGACGGCGTGAAGTTCGCATACATCCTCGCGACCTTCTCGAACCCGACCGGCCGCACGATGACGGTGGAGCGGAGGAAGCAGCTCATCGAAAAGGCCCGCGAGCACCGCTTCTGGATCGTCGAGGACGACCCCTACGGCGAACTCTGGTACCACCGGAAGCCCCCGGTCTCGATCCAAAGCCTCGCGCCCGACTGCACGATCCGCTTCTGCTCGTTCTCGAAGGTGCTCGCCCCCGGCATGCGGCTCGGCTACATCACGGGCCCGAAGGAAGTGATCCGGATGTTCGCGAAGGCGCAGAGCTACGCGGTCCTCTCCACTCCCTGCATCACGCAGCTGATGGCGGCGAAGGTGATGGCGGACGGCCTCTTCAGCTACCACCTCGACGACATCCGCCGGATCTACCGGGCGCACGCCGAGGCGATGCTCGCGGCGCTCGACGAATTCATGCCGAAGCACCCCGGGATCAGCTGGACCCACCCCGAAGGCGGCATGTTCATCTGGCTCACGCTCCCCGAGGGGATCGACACGATGAAACTGCTGCCGGAAGCGATCGAGCAGGGTCTCCTCTACGTTCCCGGCAGCACGTTCTACGGAAACAGCCCCGAATCGCACCAGATGCGGCTCTCCTTCGTCACGGTGTCGGAAGAGAAAATCCGCGAAGGCGTGAAGCGGCTCGCCGCCCTCATCTCCTCAAAGCTTTAGTTTTGCCTTTTCCGAGAAAAAGGATTGCACTAGACCATGACTCTCCCAAGGATTGAAATACTCACGACCGGCGGCACGATCGCCGGAAAGGGAGGCTCCGCGACCGGATCCTCCTACCAGTCGGGCGAGGTCGGCGGGGACGAGCTCGTCGCGTCCGTCCCCGGGCTCTCGGAAGTGGCCGAGATCTCGGTCCGCCAGGTCGCGAACATCCCCTCCCAGGACATGACCGAGGAGGTCTGGATCGCGCTTCTCGCCGCGATTCGCGAGGACTTCGGAAAGTTCGACGGCTTCGTCGTGACGCACGGAACCGACACGATGGAGGAGACGTCCTTCTTCCTCTCGCTCACGGTGCCCTCAGGAAAGCCCGTCGTGCTCACCGGCGCGATGCTCCCCTCGACCGCCGTGTCCGCTGACGGCCCGCGGAACATCTTCAACGCGGTCTGCACGGCGAAGTCCCCCGCCGCCGCCCCCTACGGGGTGCTTGTCGCGATGAATGGCGAGCTGTTCACCGCGCGCGGCCTCTACAAGTCGAAGACCGTCGCGCTGGACACCTTCACTTCGAGGCTCGGAGGCGCGGTCGGCTGGACGCAGAACGGCGAAGCGCACTTCTCGGTTCCCGCAGCGCCTGAAGGCTCGCTCCCCTCCTTCCGCGAGTCGAAGCTTCTCCGCGCGAGCGCGCTTCCCCGGATCGCCGTCCTCTTCACGTGGGCGGGCGCTGACGGGACTGCCGCGTCGGCGTACCTCGACGCCGGGTTCCAGGGCCTCGTCACGGCGGGGTTCGGCGACGGGAACATCCCGAAGGCGATGATGCCCGCGCTTGAAGCCGCGGTCCGCTCGGGGCTCCCCGTGGTCCGCTCGAGCCGCTGCGCGTTCGGGCCTGTGCTCGAGGCGGGCGAAGTGGATGACAGGAAATACGGCTTCGTCTGCGGCGGTGCGCTCTCAGCCGTCCAGTGCCGGATCCTCCTTCAGCTCGCGCTCTTCGAGCGTCCCGGCGCGACCCGCGAGGACCTTCAGGCGCTCTTCAGGCGCTTCGCGGGGTAGAGGGGAGGGAATCCGATGGCTGTTCCCTCTTACCTTGAGCCCGCGGCAACCGCGGTCCGGGCAACCGAAGCCGAGTGGGACGAGAAGGCGTCGACCCTCATCCTCACGACCCCGCTCTGCTACCCGGGGACCGAGGAGCGCGTGATGGTCTTCATTTCGCCGGACGCCGAAACCGGGGGCTGGCAGGTTGATGACGGCGGCGGCGCGGTCACGTTCCTCCGCGAGCTCGGCGCGGACCTCGCGGGCCCCGCCTGCACGGCATGCCTCAGGAACGCGTACGAGGAAAAGGTGCTGATGCTGGACGAGGCCGGGAACTACGGGATTCCGGTGCTTGACGCCGAGGACCTCGCAACCGCGGCGCTCGAAGTGGAAACAGGGTCCCTCATGCTCTACGCCGTAGGGCGCTTCTCGAAGGCAGCATCCGAATGACAAAGGCGTACCGCGGGCGGTTCGCCCCCTCCCCCACCGGGCGGCTCCATGCGGGGAGCCTGCTCGCCGCGCTCGGCTCGTGGCTCGACGCGCGGGCGCATGAGGGCGCCTGGGTCGTCCGGGTCGAGGACATCGATCCCTTCCGGGACATACCCGGCGCGGGCGAGGCGATCGTCGAAACGCTGAAGGCCTTCGGGCTCGAGTCGGACGAGCCGGTGCTCTGGCAGCATGACAGGATGGACGAGTACCGGAAGGCGATCAGGAAGCTCGTCGACGAGGGGAAGGCGTTCCCGTGCGCGTGTTCCCGGCGCGATGTCATCGCGTGGCACGTGATCCACGGGGGCGACCCCGCGGTCTACCCGGGTACCTGCCGGAACGGGACGCACGGGCGCACGGCGCACTCGGTCCGGTTCCGCGTCGACCGCGAGCCCGTCTCCTTCACGGACAGGCGGCTCGGGTTCCTCGAACAGAACCTCGAGGAGGTGCTCGGGGACTTCGTGATCCAGCGCGGGGACGGGCTTCCCGCCTACCAGCTCGCGGTTGTGCTGGATGACGGCTTCCAGGGCATCACCGACGTGATCCGGGGCGAGGACCTCTTCGACAACACGCCGCGCCAGATCGCGCTGCAGCGCGGGCTCGGGCTCCCGACTCCGCGCTACCTCCACCTCCCGCTTGTCCTCAACGACCGCGGGGAAAAGCTTTCGAAGCAGGGCGGTGCGACCCCGGTCGACGCGGGGCGGCCGCTTGAGGAGCTCGGCTGCGCCTGGGCGCGTCTCGGGTTCCCCGCGCTCGGCGCGGACTCGGTCGGCGCGTTCTTTCGCGAGGCCCTTCTCCTCTGGAAGGAGCGCTGGGACGGGGCCGGAGCCTAGTCCGCCTTCCGGTTCGCTTCCGGGATCCTCACCGTCACCCGGGTCCCGTGCCCGAGCTCGGACTCGACTGAGAGCACGGCCCCGATCTTCTTCGCCCGCTCCTCCATGATGGAGAGGCCGACATGCTGTCCCTTCCGGGCCGCCGCGATCTTCGGGTCGATCCCGATCCCGTCATCCGCGACAGACGCCTTGAAGTCGCGGCCGTTCTCGACATGCACGACGACATGTGTCGCCCTCGCGTGCTTCCTGATGTTGGAGAGCGCCTCCTGCACGATGAAGGTCACCTGAAGCTTCTGCTTGTCGGTGAGAGGGGCTCCCCTCCCCTCGAACTCCACCTTTGCCGGAACCCCGGCCTGCGCCTCGAACCGCTTCGTCACGGTGAGGAGCGCGGTCTGGAAGTCCTCCTTGTGGATCTTCTCGCGGAAGTTGAGGAGAAGCTCCCGGACGTTCTCGTAGCTCTCCTGGACGCCCGCCTTGATCTGCTTCACGGTCTCCTGCACCATCTCCTCGTCCTTCGACTCGAGACCGGACTCGAGGAGCTGGACCTGCATGTTGAGGAAGGAAAGGGTCTGCGCGATCGAGTCGTGCAGGCCCTGTGCCATGAAGGTGCGCTCCTGGACCACGGCGAACTGCCGTTCGCGCTCGTTAAGCCTGTGGTTCTCGATCGCGACGCCGAGGTGCGTGCCGAAGGACTCGAGCTGGCGGAACGCGGCGGACTGGAGGTCGCGGTCGCTCTTGAAGAGGACTTCGAAGGATCCGAGGTTCGCCTGGCCGTTCCGGATGTGGAAGAGATAGACCACGCGGAATCCTTCGGCCACGAGCTCCTGCGCCGCCTCGTTCGCGCTCTGCCCGAGGTCGAAGCGGGTGGGAAGGGGCTTCGCAAAGGCTTCCTGCAGGATGGAGCCCTGGCTGGAATCCATTTCAGCGAGCTCGAGGAACCGGCCCGAGACCCCGGTCGAAGCGGTGACGCCGAGGCGCCCCGTGCTGTCAACGAGCCGCACGACGCAGCCGTCGCCCTGCGTGTAGTTCCGGATCCGGTCGATGAAGCCCTCCGTCATCTCCTCCACCGTCGCGTTCTGCGAGAGGAAGGTGGTCATCTCGTAGAGCTGCGAAAGGTTCGTGTTCTTCTCCTGGACCGACGCGGTCTTCTCCGCCACCTTCGCTTCGAGGTTGCTGTAGAGATCCTCAAGCGCCGAAGCCATCCTGTTGAAGCCTTCGCCGATCCGCCCGAACTCGTCCTTCTTTCCGAGGTCAACCCGGGCCGAGAAGTCGCCGCCGCGGAACTGCTCGAAGACCGCCCCGAGCTTGTTCACCGGGCGGATCACCCACCGGTCGAGGAGGAAGAGAATCACGAAGAGGCTCCCCACCGCGAGCACGATGATGAGGATCTGGAGGTACCGCATCTGCCAGAGGTACTTCCCGCGGAATGTCTCGATCTGGTTCTTGAGGGAATCAAGGGCGCCGAGGTAGCTGTTGAAGATCTCGCTGTCGATCTTCGCCCCGGTCTGCTTCTGGATGAGGAGCTGCGGGGCGGCTTCCGACTTCCAGGTCTTCTCGACCATGCCGATCCCCTTCTGGATCTCGGGCGTGTTCGGCGCCATGAAGGGGTTCCAGACGTCGATCGAGCGCAGGCCCTCGATCAGGCGGTCGGACGCCTGCATCTCGGCGATCATCTGCGCTTCGGAATACTTGGGGCCGGCCATGATGTTCGCGCGGTGGAACCGGAGCTTGATCTCGTTCACCTGGTTCAGCGCGGCGGCGGACGATTCCGCGTTCCAGCTGAGGACCATCGTGTAGGCGACGACACCCACGACGAAAGAGACCCAAAGGGCCGTGAGGGCGAGAAGCCTCATCGAGAGGCTTTGGAAGGTAGGGAATTTCATTTCGTGTTCTTCGTTCTATTTCCCGGAACTCCAGCCGCATCCCCCGGGGGACTCCGGAAGAAGGCTGCCGAAACCCACTATAAGGCAGGAAACCCTTCAAAAGGAAGCCGCCCCGGGAGCCTTTGGAGCCCGCGGGGCGGCTGCTTGCCGGAAGAAGTGCCGCAGCCTCTAGAGAAGCCTCGCGTTTCCTTCCTCGTCCTCTTCCGGCACCGGGATCTCGGCCCCGGCCGGTTCGGCCGTCCGGATCGGCCTGAGGCCCGTCACACGGATGATCCGGGGCGACACCCCGCGGCCCTTCCGAGTGCGGTGGAGCGTGAATTCGGCGAGCTTCGCGCCCGAGACGACCTCCTCGCGCGGCTTCTTCCCGCGGCCTTCCCCCGTCACGACGACGCCCGAGGCCGTGATCGGGACGGCGGCGACGATCTGCTCGCCCTTCTCAAGCCCGATCAGCCCGACCCCGAGCCCGCCCGAAGGCAGCGTCCGGACTTCAGAGATCGGGAAGACGAGGAGCCTTCCGTGCCCCGAAAGCACGGCGAGGTAGTGGTCGTCCGGGCCGACCGGCTGCGGCTCGAGCGCCCGGCCGTCATCCACCCGCAGGAACGCCTTCCCGGCCCGCACCCGCGCTGGCATGTCCCCGAGCGTCGTGAGGAACCCGTAGCCCCGTGTGCTCGCGACGAACACCCGCTCGTCCTTCGGCCCGGTGAGCCAGCCGACCACTTCGGCCCCGGGCTCGAGCTCGATGAAGCTTGAGAGCGGAAGGCCGTCGCCGCGGGAACCGGGAAGCGCAGACACAGCGATCGAGTAGGAGCGGCCCGTGGAGGAGACGAGGATCAGGGTGTCCGTGCTCCGGCACTCGATCGAGCGGCCCGGGCCGTCACCGACCTTGTAGTTCATGAGGCTGATGTCGTGGCCGTGGCCCGTGCGGGTGCGGATGAAGCCCTTTTCGGAAACGACGATCGTCACGGGCTCGTCCACCACCTGGGGAGCGGCCTGGAGGGACTCCGAGGGTTCGACCAGCGTCCGGCGCTCGTCCCCGTAGGCCTTCGCGTCAGCCGTGATCTCCCGGGCGACAAGGGCCGACAGGCGCTTTTCTGACGCGAGCAGCCGCTCGAGCGACTCGGCTTCGGTCCTGCAGCTCTTCAGCTCCTGCTCGATCTGGATCCCGGAAAGGCGCGAGAGCTGCCGCAGCTTTATCTCGAGGATGTCCTCCGCCTGGCGGTCCGAGAGGCTGAAGGCCCGGATGAGCTCGGGCTTCGGGTCGTCGCTCTCGCGGATGATCCGGATCACCTCGTCGATGTTGAGGAGCACCTTTTCGCGCCCCTCGAGCACGTGTATCCGGTCAAGCACCTTCGCGCGGCGGGCTTCGGAGCGGCGCCGCACGGTTGCGACGCGGAACGCCACCCATTCGGAAAGGATTTCGAGAAGCGGCTTCTGGCGCGGCTTCCCGTCCGTCCCGATCATGATGAGGTTCATCGGGGCGTTGCATTCGAGGCTTGTCTGCGAGAAGAGCGCGGAAACGAACGCCCCACGGTCGACCTTCGAGGTCTTCGGCTCGAAGACGAGCCGCACCGGGACGTTCTTGTCCGACTCGTCCCGGACGTGCCCGAGGAGCGAAAGCATCGCGGCCTTCGTCTGCTGCTGCTCGGGGGTGAGGGTCTTTTTCCCTGCCTTCGGACGCGGGTTCGCGATCGACTCGACTTCGGAAAGGACCTGCGCGCTCGAGGTCGCGGGCGGAAGCTCCGTCACGACGAGCCGCCACTGGTTCCGCGCGAGCTCCTCGAACTCGTAACGGGCGCGGACACGGAGCGTCCCGCGGCCCGTGCGGTAGGCTTCGCGGATCACTTCGGGCGAGGAGATGATCTGGGAGCCGCCCGGGTAGTCGGGCGCGGGGATCTTCTGAAGCACCTCGTCCAGCGTCGCGTCGGGCTTCTCAAGGAGGAGCACGCAGGCCGAGGCAACTTCCCGGAGGTTATGCGGCGGGATTTCGGTCGCCATGCCGACCGCGATCCCGCTCGCGCCGTTGAGGAGCACGAAGGGGAGGCGGGCCGGGAGCACGGCGGGCTCCCTGAAGGCGCCGTCGTAGTTCGGGACATAGTCCACGGTCCCGAGGTCGAGCTCCGAGAGAAGGAGCTCGGAAATCTTCGTGAGGCGCGCCTCGGTGTAGCGCATCGCGGCAGGGCCGTCCCCGTCCCGGCTTCCGAAGTTCCCGTGCCCGTCGACAAGCGGGTATCGGAGCGAGAAGGACTGCGCCATGCGGACCATCGCGTCGTAGGCCGACTGGTCGCCGTGCGGGTGGAACTTGCCGAGGACGTCGCCCACCACGCGCGCGGACTTGACGAAGTTCTTGTCCGCGGTGAGGTGAAGCTCCTTCGCCATGTCGAAGAGGATCCGGCGCTGCACGGGCTTCTGCCCGTCGCAGACGTTCGGGAGCGCGCGGTCCGTGACGACCGAGATCGCGTAGTCGAGGTAGGCGCGGCTCGCGAACCGGGCGAGGGTGAGCCTCCCCTCGTCCTTCTCGTCCGTCTCGTCCTCGCCGAGGAGCCCCCCCATCACTTCGAGCGCGCCGGGTTCCGGGGATTCTTCCCCGGACTCTTCCTGCGCGGAGTCCTCTTCAGCCGGGGCTTCCTCATCTTCACTCTGAAGGGCGTCTTCTTCCGGGCCAAGCGGAAGGGTGTCCTTGTCGCTCATTTCCTTTCCCATTTCCTGTAGTTGCTCCTAGACGTCGGTGCGGGCCATGTCGCCGTAGCGCTCGAGCCACGTCCTCCGGGCACCGGCTTCCTTGTGGCCCATCAGCATCGTCATCACGACCTCGGTCGTCCGCTTGTCGACTTCCCCCCAGGAGATCGGAAGGAGACAGCGTGTGTCAGGGTTCAGTGCCGTTTCGCCGAGTTCCGAGGCGCTCATTTCGCCCAGGCCCTTGAAGCGCGCGACCGTGAGGTCCTCGGGCTTCACGCGCTCCTTCGCGAGCTTCTGGCGCGTGCGCGCGAGCTCCCGGTCGTCGAGGCAGTAGATGCGGCGCGCGGGCCTCCGGCCCCGCGCCGGGACCTCGACCCTGAAGAGCGGCGGCATCGCGACGAAGACGTGCCCCTCCTCGACAAGCTTCGGGAAGTGCCGGAAGAAGAGCGTGAGGAGGAGGACCTGGATGTGCGAGCCGTCGACGTCGGCGTCGGCGAGGATGCAGATCTTCCCGTACCGGAGGTGCGAGAGGTCCCCTTCCGCCGCAGTCCCGTGCGGATTCACGCCGATCGCGGTCGCGATGTCGTGGATGATCTGGCTCGCGAAGAGCCGCTTCGGATCCACTTCCCAGGTGTTCAGGATCTTTCCCCTCAAGGGGAGCACCGCCTGGAACTCCTTGTCGCGGCCGACCTTCGCGGAGCCGCCCGCGGAGTCGCCTTCGACGAGGTAGAGCTCGGTGCGGCTCGTGTCGCTGCTCTCGCAGTCGGTGAGCTTCCCGGGGAGGACGGCGACGGACGAGCTCTTCTTCCGGTCGATCTTCGGGGCCGCGCTCTGGCGGCGCTGCGCCTGATGGATCACGAGCTCGGCGAGCTTCTTCCCGTCCTCGACGTGATCGTTAAGCCAGAACTCGAACTGCGGCGCGACGAACGTGCTCACGAGCTTCAGCGCGTCGCGGCTAGTCAGCCGGTCCTTTGTCTGCCCCTGGAACTGGGGGTCGAGCATCTTGCAGGAGAGGACGAAGGAAACACGCGAGAAGACGTCTTCCGGCAGGAGCTTCACGCCCTTCACGGCGAGCTGGTGCGCGTCGATGAAGTTCTTCATCGCCTGGAAGAGCCCGTCCTTCAGCCCCGCCTCGTGCGTGCCGCCTGAAGGGGTCGGGATTAGGTTCACGTAGGACTCGCGGACGAGCGGCCCCTCCTCGGTCCAGGCGGCGACCCAGGACGCGCCTTCGCCTTCCGAGAACGCCTCGGAATCAGGCCCCGCGAACCCTTCCGCCTCGAACCGGGGAACCGCGGGCTCGAACGCCATCTCGGACGCGAGGTATTCGCCGAGGCCCCCCTCGTAGAGCCACCTCTGGTCGGTGCCCGCGATCTCGTCATGGAAGATCACCTCGCACCCGGGCATCAGGACCGCCTTCGAGCGGAGGAGCGCGGTGAGGCGCGGGACCGGGATCACGGCCGTGTCGAAGTACTTCGGATCAGGCCACGCGGTGACGCGGGTCCCGGTCTCGCTCTTCCGCCTCGGGCTCTTCCGTGAGGAAAGCGGCTCGTCGACGAAGCCGTCGCGGAACGTGATGCGGCTCTCGAGTCCGTCCCGCCAGACGACCACTTCCATCCGGGACGAGAGCGCGTTCGTCACGCTCACGCCCACGCCGTGCAGGCCCCCGGAGAACGCGTAGGCGCCGCCGGAGGTCTTATCGAACTTCCCGCCCGCGTGCAGCGACGTGAAGACAAGCTGCACCACTGGCTGCTTCTCGGTCGGGTGAAGTCCCACCGGGATTCCCCGGCCGTTGTCCTCGACCGTCACGGACTGGTCCTGATGGAGCCAGACCTCGATCCTCGTCCCGAACCCGGCGAGCACCTCGTCGCTCGAATTGTCGATCACTTCCTGGATGACGTGGAGCGGGTCGCAGGTGAGGGTGTACATCCCGGGCCGTTCCTTCACCGGCTCGAGCCCCTTCAGAACCCGGACGCTCGACTCGACGTAGCTTCCAGCCTTGCTGCGTGTTGCCATTTTGTGCCCAGAGGAAAGGCGGGACGGGGATAACGTCCTCCGCGGCCCCGGCCTTTGGTTGGAAAAGAATTGCCGGCGGGAAGAGGCGCCGTCCGAGGGGAGAAACTCTTCCCCAGCGGGCCCTCCTCCCGGGCGCCGGACAATATTACAACCGGGGAAGCCGTTTCCCGGTTCTTTAAAAACTCAATTTGTTTAGGGTTATCCCCAAACAATCAGCTAATCCTGCAGATCCTTGATGAGGGAGAGGAACTCGACCCGGGTCGCGGTGTTCCGCAGGAAGTAGCCGCGCATCACGGAGGTCGTCATCGCGCAGTCGTGCTCCTTCACGCCCCGCCAGGACATGCATTCGTGCCTCGCCTTCACGACAACCGCGAGCCCGTGCGGGCGGATGAGGCGCTCGAGCTCGTCCGCGAGCTGCACGGTCGCCTCCTCCTGGATCTGGGGGCGCGAGAACACCCATTCGGCGAGCCGCGAGAACTTCGAGATCCCGATCACGTGGTCGGAGGGGATCACGCCGATCCAGCACTTCCCCATGATCGGGACGAGGTGGTGCGAGCACGCGCTCCGGATCGCGATAGGCCCGACCGTGTAGATCTGGTCAAGCTTCTTCACGTTCGGGAACTCGGTGATCCGGGGCATCTTCCTGTAGCGGCCCGAGAAGACCTCCTCGAGGTACATCTTCGCCACGCGGTGCGCGGTCTCCCGCGTGTTGTGGTCGTGCTCGGTGTCGATCACGAGGGTGGAGAGGACACTGGAGACCTTCTCCTCAAGCTCCTTCTCGAGCTCCGGCAACTCCCCTTCCCTCACGAACTCCGCGATGTTGTCGTTCGCCGCGAACGAGGCGCCCGCGGCCTCGATCCGCTCCCGGATCACCTCGGAAACCGGCTTCTCCTTCCTGCTTTCAGTCATGCGATTATGTGCCCTGGAGTACCTTCCTCCGGCGACGGCGTGCCACTATGGATCCCGGTCCCGGAGGCCATTGAGTGTAGTGTAATCACGGCGCGATAGCGACCGGCCGGCCTCCTCTGATCGTAGAATCAGGAGGACAGAAAAACACCCCCGGGAGGAGAACACCGCCATGCAGAACACGCGCCGCTCCGCGCGGGCCGGGTTCCTCGCAGGGGTCCTCGCCTACTGCTGCTGGGGCCTGATCCCGCTCTACTGGCACCTCCTCTCCGCCGCGACCCCGACCGAGATCCTCTCGCACCGGATCGCGTGGACCTTCGTCTTCATCCTCGCGGTGCTCGGCTTTGAAGGCAGGCTCCCGGAGCTCGCCCGCACCGTCCGTTCCCTCACGGGCCCCGACCGCCGGACAGGAGTGATCCTCGTCCTCGCGGCCGCCTTTTCCTCCGCGAACTGGCTCGTCAACATCGCGGGCGTCAACACCGGGCACGTCGTGGAGCTCGGAATCGGGATGTTCCTCACGCCGCTCCTCACGGTAGCGATCGGGGTCCTCGCCTTCAGGGAGCGGCTCGACCGGGTCCAGTGGGCGGCTGTCCTCCTCGCGCTCCTCGGGCTCGCCGTGATGATCGCGAACTTCGGGAGCTTCCCCTGGTTCGCGGTCGGGGTCTCCTCCACCTGGGCCACCTACAGCGCGCTGAAGAAAAAGGTGGAGCTCTCCGCGTGGCTCAGCCTCGCGGTGGAGCACGGGCTCATGCTCCTCCCCGCGCTCCTCTACGTCCTCTATCTCGCATCGGCGGGCGAAGGGCATTTCCTCTCTGGGCTCGGGCCCCGGTTCGACCTCGCGCTCGCCGCGGTCGGGATCGTGACCGCGGTGCCGATGATCGCGTTCTCGTTCGCAGCGCCCCGGCTTCCGCTTGTCGTCCTCGGCTTCATCCAGTACATCAACCCGATCCTCACGATCACGCTCGGCGTCCTCTTCTTCGGGGAATCGGTCACGCTCTCCGAAGCGGTTCCGCTCGTCTTCATCTGGTCCGGGATCGCGCTCTACAGCTGGGCCGGGATCCGGAAGGCGAACGCGGTCGACCGCGCGAGGGCGCGAGGCCGCTAGGTCCCCGCCTGAGGAGCGAGAGGAAGACCTCCGCGGGCTTAGACCCCGGGGTTCCCGCCCGGGTGATCGCGGCGACCGCTTCCTCGGCCTTTGGGAGCGGGACGTCGAGCCTGAAGAGCCCCCTCTTCTCCAGGTCCTCGCGGCTCTCGATCATCGCTCCGACCCCGAACCCCGCCTCTGTGAGGTCCTCGACCACCGCCATCGTCTCTCCCTCGAACAGCGGGTTCAGCACCGTCCCCGCTTCCGCGAACACCCGGTTGAAATAGGTCCTCGTGTTGTTTCCCTCGCGCAGCACGAGTATCGGGAGCTTCGCCGCCTCGGCGACTGAAACCTCCCTGCCCTCAAGCGATCCGTACTGCGCGCGGCTCGCCATGAGGCAGTAGCGGTAGCTCCCGACCCGCTCAGCCGCGAGCGGCGGGAGAACCGGATAGCCCTCCGGCATCATGAGGACGACGAGGTCCGTCTGTTCCTCAGCCGCGATCGCGAGGAGCTCCTTCATCCGGTTCTCGATCCTGAGCCTCAGGCGGACCCCGGGATGCGCCGCGTGGAATTCCCTGAGGAAGGGGAGAAGGAAGTTGTGGAGGACGAAGTACGGGACCCCGATCGTCACGACACCGCCCTTCATGAGGTGGAGCTCGTCGATCTCAGACTCCGCCGCTCGAACGGCCCGGAGCCCCTCCTGCCAGGCCCTGAGGAGCTTCTCGCCCTCAGTCGTGAGGCGAAGCTCCTTCCCCGTGCGGCTGAAGAGCGGGTAGCCGAGCCCCTCCTCAAGCTGCCGCACGGCGTGCGACACGGCGGGCTGCGTGACGAAAAGCGCCCTCGCGGCCCGCGTCATGCTCCCGAGCTCCGCGACCCGCCCGAAGACGCGGAACAGGTCGAGGCTCAGGTCCTCAAGCTTCCTAGTCATAAATTGAATTTATCAACTCATAAATAAATATCAATTTTAATTTTATATCGAAAGGCCTACCATTGCGCAGTCCGCAATGATTAGCGCCGTTCGCAACGGCTTAAGAACAAAGGGGATTCCCATGACCAGCAGAATTTCTCGCCGCACCTTCCTCGGCGCATCCGCCGCAGCGGTCGCCGCTGTTTCCTTTCCGGCCTTCGCCGTGAATCCGTTCATGATCCCGAAGAAGTGGGACCGCACCGTCGACATCCTCGTGATCGGAGCGGGCGGCGCGGGACTCTCCGCCGCGATCACCGCGAAGGAAGCCGGCGTAAAGAACGTCGTGATCGTCGAGAAAACGGCGTTCCCGGGCGGGAACACAACCCGCGCGGGCGGCGGGTTCAACGCCGCGATCAAGGCGGACTACGAGAAGCTCGGCATCAAGGACTCCCCTGAGCTCCACGCCTCCCAGACCCTCGCCGCGGGCGACTATCGCGGGAACCCCGAGATCGTGAAGAAGATGACGCGGCTCGCCCCTGAAAGCGTCCAGTGGCTGAAGGACCACGGCGTGAAGTTCCAGGACCGCATCTACCAGATCTACGGCGGCCTCTACCCGCGCGCCCGCAATCCGCTCGGACCCCGCGGCTCCGCCTATATCCAGACGCTTTACGCAGTCTGCGGGAAGGAAGGGATCCCGGTCGAAGTGAACACGAAGGTCGTTGCCGTGATCCGCGAGAAGCCGTTCGAAGGCCGTGTGCTCGGGGTCGAAGTCGAGAAAGGTGGGAAGCGCGAGTTCATCCGAGCGACCTACGGCGTCGTCGCCGCGGCCGGGGGCTTTGGCGCGAACGCGAAGCTCTGCGGCCTGCACGACCTGCGGCTCGAGAAGCTCGGCACGACGAACCAGCCCGGCGCGACCGGCGAAGTCCTGAACGACCTGATCGACATCGGCGCCCAGACGACCGACCTCGACTACATCCAGTGCATCCCGGGCGGCCTCCCCGGGAAGCCCTACCCGAACCTCTTCACGCACGTCGACCGCTTCATCTTCACGAACATCGAGGGAAAGCGCTTCTGCCACGAGGACGCCCGCCGCGACGTGCTCCGCGACGCGATGCTCGCGCAGCCGAAGATGCTCGCCTGGACGATCGTCGACGCTGACGGGTTCGAGCTGCAGAAGAACTCGAAGGGCCCGGAAAACGAAGCCGCCCGCAAGGCCGGCACCCTGAAGATCGGGAACACGGTGGAAGAACTCGCGAAGCAGATGGAAGTCGACCCCGCAACGCTCAAGGCCACCATCGACACCTACAACAAGGCGGTGGACACGAAGAAGGATCCCGTCGGCCGAGCGCCCTCGATGCTTAAGAACAAGATCATCAAGGCGCCGTTCTACGCCGGCATGGTGACGATGAAGCGCCACCACACGATGGGCGGCGTCGTGATCAACACGGACGCCCAGGTGATCGGCCGCGACGGGAAGGTGATCCCGGGCCTCTACGCCGCGGGCGAGATCACGGGCGTGGTCCATGGCACGAACCGCGTCGGCGGGAACGCCATGGCTGACATCTTCACCTACGGCCGCGTCGCCGGGATGTCCGCCGCGAAGAAGCTCTAGCGGGAAAAGCTCCTGAAGATTCTCTCCGAAGGGAAGCGGGGCGGCTCTGTTCTGAGCCGCCCCGCTTTCTCAACTGGTCGCCCCGGCTGCCCAAGCGAGCCTTCCTCGGGTTATTCGCTAAATCGAGTGGGTAAGGCCTGAAAAAGGTTTCCCCTCAAAAGGCTTTCCTGTA
>CADBTW010000050.1 GCA_902797695.1 uncultured Sutterellaceae bacterium | reverse complement strand
CGCCTGACTGATCCGGAACCTCGCCTGCGAGACCGGCCTCAGAACGAATAAATTTCGAATCTGTGCGGGCGGTAGATTTAACAGATTCAGATAAACGGAAGGCGGTTCCTCAAAGATCTTCCCGTTTCCTCAGGCTGGGGACGGTCTCGTGAAGCGTCGGAGGGAGGCCCCTGCGATCCCGTCGGCATCCAAAAGTGCTTCCCCGATCCCGTCAAGCGGCGCGGGCGAAAGGGCGGCGAAGATTAGCGACGCGGTTTCGGGCCCCGCCTCCCTTCCAAGAGGCACCAGGTCGAACGGGTATGCGAGCCGGAGCTCTTGCAGGATCTTTCCCGCTGCGGCGAAGCCTTTCCGGCCATGAATCCCCTCAAGCTCGAGCTCCAGCAGGGCGGCGCCCGACGCCATGAACGTAAGGTCGGCGGAGGTGCTTCCCTCGAAGACTTGTCCGAGGAGCCCGGGAACAAGCGTTTCGCCCCGGATCCCGGCGCCAGCCGCATAGGGTACGGGTTCCTCAAGGAATTCTTCGAGGCTGCTGCTCTTCTTCCATGCATCGGGCCCCGCCTTCGTCTCGAGCCATGAACGCAGTTCCCCTTCCCGAAGCCCTTCCGGCGAAACAGAGGTGGAGAGGAGCCTTGTGAAGCGCATCGCTCGGGCCTCCCCGAGTGCGGAAAATAGGGCAGTGGCGGCCATTTTTTTCACGCTTTCTTCCGGCATCCCTGCGAAGCGCGGGCTTCTCACCTCGATCGTCGCGGGGAGAGCCCCATTCAGACGTCCCGGGAAAAACCGCGTTCCGCGTGCCCGCCTGTCCCCCGGGAAACCGCCTTCCGGTACGCCAAGCCGGATTTCGAGCTTGCGAAGAAGGAATGCGGGCGCGGCCCGGATCGCGGAGAGAAGGAGAAGTCCTGTTTCCCGCGAACCGCAGGGGGAAAGCGTGAGGACCGGCCGGACGGAGCCTGACGAGAGTGAGAACCGGAAGTCCGGGGCTTTTCCGCGAAAGACCGTTACCCGGAAGAGTGTTTCTAGCCCTGCTGCGGAAAGGGCCCTTGCGTCACCTTCGGCAGCGTTCGCTACTTTTTCCCAGAAAATGCCCGCACGCTCCGCAAAGGGAACGACGAACCGGGGCAACGCCCGGAGGGATCCGACGAACCGGATGAGGTTCAGTGCGGCGGGCGACGCGTCCGAGGCGGAATCCTCTGCCGCCCTGAGGAAGGGAACGGCCTCTTCCGGGCGGTCGAGGAGAACAAGTGAGGCCCCCTTCAGAAGGGGCACGGTTCCGGCTGTCGCGGCGCTCCCGTGGGCTTCAGCGAGGGTTTGGAGGCTTTCCGTCGCCGTTTCCGGGGACGGATCCTCGAGAAGCCGGCCAAGGACCCTGCCTTCGGCGGTGCCGTCTGGGACTCTGACGAGGGAAAGGGTTTCGCTGAGGAAGGCAGGAATTTCCCGGTTCCTGTTCATCCGTTGCCGTGCGGGGTTTTCGGACACTTGGTTATTCCCTCTCGTCCTAGAAAGCGATCTTGAGGGAGTTTCCATCGACCGCCTGGCCGCGGCTTTCCGTGATCCGGAAGCTTTCCCCGGGCCTGAGGCCGATCGTGTCCCCGTCCCTCAGCTTCACGCGGTAGTCGATCATGTAGGAGGCGGCAGTCGTCAGCATCTGGAAAATCTCCTGCGGCTCCTTGAGCGAGCCGAGGATTTCAAGCTCCTCGGCACCGAGCTTCTTCATGCCGAACGTGTACCCGTTCATGGTGCTGCCGTTGTCGTTGCTGTAGACCCCGAAGTAGATGAGGTTCATGATCGGGATGCGGTTTCCGGCGCAGCCTTCGAGCGCGCTCTGCAGGTAGAACTCCGGCGACATCACGGTTCCGCAGGCCATTACGCCGGATGCCGAAGCCTGGCGGAGGACGGAGGCCGCGAGCTTCACGGAGAGAACAGCGGCGCCGACCGGGTCGGTGCCGTTCAGCTGGATCGCGACCGTGACGCGCGCCTTGTGAGCGGCGGCTGTTTTGACTGCTTCCTTCCAGAGATAGTTCGTCTGCGCCTCGCGTTCCGCCTTTCCGTCAGGAACCGGGGTGGGGTCGAGGAAGACTGAGACCATCATGCCGCGGAGCAGGGTGACGACTGACATGTTTTCTTCGCCGATGTCGGTCTCGGGGATCTCGATTCCCCAGTCGGCCCTGAGGTTCTGCGCGTACTGCTTCGCGGAGAACTTCGGTTCCGAAAGGAGCACGGTGGTGATGAGGGCTGGGCCCCGTTTCTGCTTCGTTTCAGTCATGTTGCGGCGTGGGTGGAAAAAGTTTCGGACCCGCGGATTGTATCCCGCGGGACCTCCATGAGGGAGAAACCGGGTCCTGCGCAAAGGAAAGCCCCCGGGAAGAGCGGGATGGAATCCCTTCTTCCCGGGGGTCCGGGGTCTTGTCTTTTCGCGGCCTCTGCTAGTCGAGGGCAAGCATCACGCCGCCGATCACGAAGATCGCGAGGATGTTGATCAGCAGGCCGGCTCGCAGCATGTCGATGATGCGGATCTTCCCGGTGCCGAACACGATCGCGTTAGGCGGCGTGGAGATCGGCAGGATGAAGGCGGCAGACGCAGCGAGCGCGGTGCCCATCAGGATCGGCTGCGGCGGCAGGTTGAGCGCGGTCGCGACGGCGGCGAGCAACGGCATCATCATCGCGGCGAGAGCCGTGTTGGAGGTGACGCCGGTCGCGAAGGTGACGATCGCAATGACGCCGAGCAGGAGCGCGGGGAAGGGGGCGCCTGAAAGCACCGTCACCTGGGCTCCGATCAGCTGGGCGACGCCCGTGTGCTGGATTGCGGAAGCGAGCGACAGGCCGCCACCGAAGAGCAACAGGACGTCCCAGGAAATCGCTTCGTTCGCGGTCTTCCAGTCCATCGCCATGGTGCCACGCTTGTCGACCGGGATCAGGAACGTGATGACGCCCATGCCCATCGCGATCACGGCGTCGTTCATGAACTTGAACGGCCTCCAGCCGTCAAAGTCGAGCGAACGGAGCGTGCTGCCGGAGAACCAGAGGAGTGCGGCAATGAGGAAGCATGCCCCGACCGCGATTTCACCGGCGGAGAGCTTGCCCATGCTGCGCATCTCGTTCTTCACCCATTCGCGGCCGCCGGGGACTTCGCCGCCCATGTCGCGGAACATGAACTGCGTGAGGATCAGGTAGGCGAAAATGAAAAGCAGCACCGTGACCGGGACGCCGATCTTCATCCAGTCGACAACGCTCACGGTCTGGCCGAACGTCTGTTCCATGAAGCGCATGTAAATGCCGTTCGGGGGAGAGCCGATCAGGGTCGCCATGCCGCCGATCGAAGCGCCGTAGGCAAGTCCGAGCAGTATGCAGAGCGTGAAGTTGTGTTCCTGCATTGCGGCCTTCGAGTCGTTAAGCCCGGGGCTTCGCGTCGAGTGGACGAGGGCGACGAGCGCCATCGCGACCGGCACCATCATGGCGGCGGTCGCCGTGTTGCTCATGAAGGCGGAGAGGACCGTAGTCGTCAGCATGAGGCCGAAGGTCATCTTTTTCGGAGTCGTCCCGATCACGCTCATCACGAAGAGCGCGATACGGCGGTCTAGGCCCCAGCGCATCACGCCGCCCGCGAGCAGGAATGCCCCCATGAAGAGGAACACGGTGTCGGACGCGTACGGCGCCATGGCTTCGCTCGCCTTCCTGATCTGCAGGAGCGGGAAAAGCACCATCGGGAGAAGCGACGTCACGGCGATCGGAACCGTTTCGAAGCACCACCAGATCGCCATCCACACGAGAACACCGAGGCACCCCCGGCCGGCGGGCGAGAATTGCGTCAGGCTTCCGTCAGCCGCAACGTAGGTGGATGGCATCGAGAAGTAGATTAGAGCGCAGAGCAGAGGGCCTGCGATCATTGAGCCGTAGCGCATCAGCAGGTGACGGCGCTGGGCAGCTGAGTCGGACATGATGAATGGAACCCCTAAGTTTTTATAATTGCGCCCCGGCCGCGATTGGGTCGGACGTTCTCCGAGGGCTTTATCCATCTTCCCTCATGAGAGGACGGGTTAGCCTTGATCTAAGTCAAATTCTCAGGATCCCGATTTAAATTCCGGCCATTCAACGGGCAGGACTCGGGTGTTCTGCCTAACGCCGGAATATCCTTTGGGGCGGGGCTTCCGTTTTTTTCTGTATTCGGCCGGGGGATGCGGCCGGAGGTGTCGGACGATGAGGACATTCCAGATATTCCTGTTTGCCGCGGCGCTGCTCGTCGCGGTGGTCTGGTTCACGGCGGGGCGGGCGAACCGCCCGGCGGGCCCGGCGGATTCGAAGATCGAAGTGCTGGTCGACGAGGCGGAGAAGGGAAGCGCCGAGGCGTCGTTTGAGCTTTCGGCACGGAATGCCTTCGGCATCAGGGGAGTCGACCGGAACTGGAAGGACGCATACTACTGGGCTGGACGCGCGGCAGAGGCCGGGAGCGCGGACGGGCTCGCGGCGCGGGGAGCGATGGAGTCGACAGGGCTTGGCGCGCCGCTTGACACAGGGCTCGGCGCAAGCCACCTCGCGAAGGCGGCCGGATCCGGGAATCTCGCCGCGCTCTATGTGCAAGGGGTGCTGGAAGCCTTCGGGCAGGGGGCCGGGGCGACCGGGGGGCAGTCAGGTCTCGGGAAGATCAGGAAGGCTGCGGACGGGGGCTTCGCCCGAGCTCAGTATGCCCTCGGGCTCGTGTACCGGGGAGGCCTTTTCGGCGTTCCGAAAGACCCTGCAGAGGCGATGCGCTGGATGGAAAAGGCCGCGAAGCAGGCGGATCCTGACGCCTGCGGAACCCTTGGCGCCGCGTACATGAAGGGGGACGGGGTCAGCACGAGCTTCGAGGAGGCCTGGTCGTGGCTCGCGGCGGCGGCCGACACCGATCCCCGGTGGGAAAAGCTCTCATACGAGGCCCGCAACAGCCTCAATACGCGCGACGCCCGGGATAACGAGAACGCGGTGATCTTCAGCCGCAGGGAATACGGAAAGAGAAAGTTCCGCCCGAGTCCCGCCGCCCTCGCGGCGGAGGAGGGAACAGGGTTTCCGAAAATCAAATTCAAATAATAAAAGGCCGGGAACTTCTCTTTTCCCGGCTTATTTCACACCACGTACATTTTCCGCATTTTATTGGAGCGGAATCCCGCCTTTTCCGCAGCTTGAGAAGTTCGACCTGGACTAATTAATCAATTGGGAATTTTCTCTGAAGTTGCTTTTTATTCTTAGCAGTCATGTTTTGAATTATTTAATTCATTGATATTAAAAGTAAGTTATTAATTTTCGTGAAATATAAACGGATTCCTCAATAATGGTTACGTGCGGTTTCCCGCCTTTCGTTTGCTAAATAAAAAGGTCTGCCGCTAGAATTAAAAGGGTTTAAAGCGGTATTTGGCAGCGGTTAGGGCTGTCTATTTGAGGAATCGAATATCCATGATTAAGGAAAACAAGGATCTTGACGCAAAAATCCAGAAGGCGAGGGAACTGAAGCGCCAGCAGGAATCCATCATGAAGCAGATCCACCGCGCCGCCATCAAGGAAATCAGGCAGTACATGGACCGCTACGAGGTCACCATCGAGGACCTGATGGAAAGCGCGGCCCAGAAGGAGAAGCCTGCGGCGGCGCCCACGGAAGCGAAGAAGGCACCTAAGAAGTCCGCTGTGAAGCCGAAGTACCGGAGCGACGACGGGAAGGAAACCTGGTCAGGGCGCGGGCTTAAGCCGAAGTGGCTCAGAAAGGAGCTCGATTCGGGAAGGAAGCTTGAGGAATTCCTCGTGAAGAATCCTTCCTGACCGCGGAGGGACCCTTCCTTTGTACAGGGAACTTCTTTACAGGGCCGTTGCCGTGGTGACGGCTTTCCTCGTCGGATACCTTTTCTGGCAGGTCCTGGATGCGACAGGAGCCGCGGGTTTCCTGCGGCGCCTTTTCGGCTGAAGGCCTTCTCCCAAGAACCCGTGCGCCGCAGATCCTGCGGCAAAACAAAGCGCAGTCCGTTATGCGTGCTGCGCTTTTTTTTCCTTCGGGCCGCGCAAATGAAAAATCCCGCACGAGCCTTGCGGACACCGTGCGGGATTTTGATTGTTCCCAGGCTTTCCCGTTTCAGCGGAAAGCCTGACAGGGCTTCAGCTGATTACTTGGAAGCCTTGCGGAGCGGGTGAACCATGTTCGCCGGAACAACGGTCGCGTCGAACTGCTCAGCCGAGCAGACCTTCAGCTCGAGGGCAGCCTCGCGGAGCGAAAGGTTGTTCTTGTGGGCGTAATGGGCGACCTTCGCGGCGTTCTCATAGCCGATCAGCGGGGAGAGAGCCGTCACGTTCATGAGCGAGCGGTTCAGGAAGTAGTCGATCTTCTCCTTGTTCGCGGTGATGCCGTCGACGCAGTGCTCGGCAAACGACACCTGGACGTCAGCAAGCAGCCGGATGCTCTGCAGGAGGTTGTAGGCGATGACCGGCTTGAAGACGTTCAGCTCGAAATTGCCCTGGGAGGCGGCGAAGCCGATCGCGGCGTCGTTGCCCATCACCTGGACCGCGACCATCGTCACGGCTTCGCACTGGGTCGGGTTGACCTTGCCCGGCATGATGGAGGAGCCCGGCTCATTCGCCGGAATGTTCAGTTCGCCGATGCCGCAGCGGGGGCCGGAGGCGAGCCAGCGGATGTCGTTCGCGATCTTCATCAGGTCGGCGGCGAGGCCCTTCAGGGCGCCTTCGAGGAAGACGACCGCGTCGTGGCTGGTGAGGCCGTGGAACTTATTCGGGTTCGAGCAGAACTTGAGGCCGGTCGCCTTGGAGATCTCCTCGGAGACGAGCTTGTCGAAGCCCTCAGGCGCGTTGAGGCCGGTGCCGACGGCGGTGCCGCCGATCGGGAGCTCGCGGCAGGAGTCAAGGGCCTTCAGGATCTGGGCCTTGCTGTGGTCGAGCATCGAGACGTAGCCGGAGAATTCCTGGCCGAGCGTGAGCGGAGTGGCGTCCTGCAGGTGGGTGCGGCCGGACTTGATGATGTCCTTGAAGGCTTCAACGCGGGACTGCAGGGAGCCGCGCAGGCGGTCGATCGCCGGCAGGAGCAGCTTCTCAACCTCGTAGACCGCCATCACGTGCAGGGCGGTCGGGAAGGTGTCGTTCGAGGACTGGCCGCGATTCACGTGGTCATTCGGGTGAACGAGGTTTTCCTTCTTCTCGTGGGCCTTGTCGCGGAAGTTGCCGCCGAGGATCTCGGTCGCGCGGTTCGCAATGACCTCGTTCATGTTCATGTTGGACTGCGTGCCGGAACCGGTCTGCCAGATGGCGAGCGGGAAGTTGTCGGCGAGCTTGCCGGCGAGGACTTCGTCGCAGGCCTGGACGATCGCGTTCTTGCGGCGCTCGTCGAGGTTGCCGAGCTCGCAGTTCACGACTGCGGCGGAACGCTTGAGATACATGAACGCGCGCGTGATTTCAGGGGGCATCTTTTCCGTGCCGATCTTGAAATTCTGGTAAGAGCGCTGCGTCTGAGCGGCCCAGTACTTGGAGTTGTCAACCTTGACTTCGCCAAGGGAGTCGTGCTCAATACGATAATCCATGGGATATATCTCCTCTGTATTCTCGGCCGCTAGGTGGTATCTGAAACGGCACTGAACGAAATATAGGACTTCCGTATTTTAGGTGATTAGCAGGAATACGGAAGGGGTATAGGGTTATTCCTGACTCAAGACTGTCCGAGGCTGCGGCGCGGCTTTTGGAAAATTCTTCCCGTATACGGGCCTGGCGAATAAATTTTCCACTATGTAAATGAATTGTCAGGTTTTTGCGATGGCGGGCGTAAAGACGGGGAAATGCACGTCCCGATTGTACCCGGCTGGCACGAAAAGGCAGCCGGTGAAAATGGAAATGGAACGTTTGATATCTATTTGGAGGTATTAACGTCGTGCAGTTCCCGGTCTTGCCCTTAAAGGGTCATCCGATCGGGCCGGACTTCTCCTACGGGAGCGCCTTTTCAACCTTCGCGATGCGCGCCTTGGCGGAGACCGCGGCCATCATGACGGTGGGGTGCTTCGCGGCGAACATCTTGACGCCCTTCGCCCAGGAGTCGATCGCCTCGCGGCTCGTCCAGTAGGTGACGGTGATCCACTCCTTCTCACCTTTCGCTTCCTCGATCCCGAGGAAGCCTTCGGCCTTCGGGGCCGTCTCCTTAACGAAGTCGATCAGCTTCGTGAAGATCTCGTTCGTCCCGGGAGAGACGATGGTAGTGAAATTGAGTGCGTAGTAGGGGGGATTCGGAGTCTGAGCAGGCATTTTGGGTTTCTGTATCCTATTACCGTGGAGTTGCCGGAATGCCTCCAATCTTAACCGAGAGGCGGCAAAGGGGGCCTGCCGCTGGGGACGGCCCGGTCCGGGCGGAGTTGGAATGGTTGACATCGTAGCTGCAAGGGGAAGGAAAGCCTTCCTCATCGACATGGACGGCGTGGTCTATCACGGGAAGTTCCTGCTTCCGGGCGTGAAGGAATTCCTCGCCTGGCTGAAGCGGGAAGGGAAGCTTTACCGCTTCGTCACGAACAACTCCTACTTCACGCCCGAGGAGCTTTCGGAGAGACTGTCAGGGCTCGGGATCGAGGAGCCCCCGTGCGCCTTCTATACGAGCGCCCTCGCGGCGGCTGACTTCTGCACTCTCCAGTCCGAGTCGCCGAGCGCCTGGGTGATCGGGGCGCGTGGCCTTTGGGCCGCGCTTGAGCGCGAAAACGTCCGGATCACGGATGACTCACCCGAATTCATGATCGTCGGGGAATCCGACTCCGAGTACACGAGGGACGCGATCGAGAAAGCCGCGCATCTGGTCAGCCGCGGCGCAAGGCTGATCGCGACTAATGCGGACCTCGCGGGCCCCGGCTCCTACGGGCTGATTCCGGCGACCGGCGCCATGGTGGCTCCGATCGAGCTCGTGTCAGGCCAGTCCGCGTACTTCGTCGGAAAGCCGAATCCGCTCATGTTCCGCCGCGTGCTGGACACCCTCGGGGTCCACGCTTCCGAAGCCGTGATGATCGGCGACTCGCTTGAAACCGACATCCGGGGTGCGGTCGAGACCGGCATGGCGACAATTCTCGTGCTTTCAGGCATGAGCTCGGAAAAGGACGTCAGGGGAAAGGCATACCGTCCGGATGTGATCGTGTCCGGCGTCGGGGCCATTCCGTCTTAGGAAAAGGGGGAATGAAAATGGAAGAGCTTCCTTACAAGGGCCCGCAGGGCGGGGATCAGAAAGGTTCCGAAGGCGGGGAAAAGCTTCCTGTCTCCTTGTCCGGCTCCGGTGCCGGGGAGGGCGGCGATGGCCCGGAGGGGACTGCCGGTGATTCGAGCCTAAGCGGATCAGCCCGTCCTCGGGAAGGATGGGACGAAGCCCCCCGTCCCGGGAATTCCGGCGACACGCTCCGCAGGCTCTGGGATCTCTACTGGGACACTTTCCAGCATCGCTACTGGAAGACGGACGGCAGGGCGGGGCGCACCGAGTTCTGGACGTTCTTCTTCGGGGCGGTGATCGGGGACTTCGTGCTGAAGGCGCTCGGCGTGCTTCCCCTGATAGGGTTTGTCGCCGCGCTCGCGTCCCTCGCCTGGGTCGTCGTCATGTTTGTTCCGGTGACGACCGCAGCCATTCGGAGGCTTCACGACACGGGAAGGTCCGGCTGGTGGGCGGCGGCCCCCGCCATCTGCTCGGCAGTAACCCTCTGCTTCCTCTTCATGCCGCCCTTCCTCACGCTGATCGGCCTCGCGGCGCTTCCCCCGATGTCGGTCATTTCAGGGGCGTTCGTGCTCGTCACGATGATCTTCTGCGCGTTCCAGGGCACGAGGGGCCCGAACCGCTGGGGAGAAGAACCCGCGGATCCCGGCATTTTCTAGCGGCGCACGAGTGCCGCTAAGCCTTCCCCTGTTCAAAAAGGAGGCCTGGTGAGAGATGGAACCGAAGGCTGTTCTCTTCGACTTTGACGGTACGCTTGTCGACACGGAGGGGCCGGACTGCGCGCTGCTCTCAAGGCTTTTCGCCGAGGAGGGCCTGAGCGTTGCGCCTGAGGACGTCGCGCGTGCCTTCGCGGGCGTGACGCGAAGCGAAATCCGGTCAGAGGTGCTCAGGCGGTACGGCGTGCGGCTTTCGGATTCGTGGCTCGATCGCTACAGGCTGGGGAGGGCAGAGCTTGAGCGGACAATACGGGTGTCGGACGGCGCGCTTTCCTTCCTCGGGAGGCTGAGGGATGCAGGGATCCTTCTCGCCCTCGTCACGAACAGCAGGGAGCGGCGAATCGCACGGGTGCTTGCGGGCACGGGGCTCGGCGCCTGGTTCGGCTCGAACGTCTTTCATCTCGGGGAGGGCGTCCGGATGAAACCCGCCCCTGACATGTACCTCAGCGCGCTTTCTGCCCTTCATGTCAGTCCCGGGGAAGCCCTCGCGATCGAGGACTCCGCTCCCGGTGTCGAAGCGGCAGCGGCTGCCGGGATCACCTGTCTCGGCTACACGGGCAACTGTCCGTTCCGAGGGGAGCTTGCTTCAAGGCTCCTCGCTTCCGGCGCCGAGGAAACCTTTGCCAGTTTCAGCGAGATTTCAGACTGGTTCTTCGCGGTTCCCGGCATAGGCTCGGACGGGCCGAAGGCTCAGGGGAGAAACAGATGAATGCCGGCAGCAGAATCCGTTTCATGTTCTACTCCGGGGTGACCGACTCCTATAGGAAGGTTTCCGAAGGACTTCGCGAGCGTTTCGGAATCTATGTCTCCGCGCTCAGGCTCGCGGGCTGCGACCCCTTTCACGCCAAGCGGTTCGAACCGGAGCCGCTCGGAGGCGTTCCGGGAAGATGGCTCGTCGCGCAGCTCACCCCCGGAAACTACCTTCTTCTTTCGCGCCCGTTCGACGGACTTTGGGTCGCCTCGGCGATCGGCCGCTTCGAGGACCTCTCCCGCTGGGCCGGGGCGCATGCGGTCGAAGCGAACCTCGTTACGGGGGCTCTCCAGTGCTATGAGAAGCCGGATGAGGGATCTGGAAAGACAACGTCCCGGGGAAAGCTTTTCAGGGAGCTTTCACGAAAGGATCTACTCGCTTTTGGAGTCCCGGAACCATTTCTTCCCGAAGTGCTGTCGCTTGACGAGATGCACGGGCTCGAAGCGCTCGAACCGAAGCTTCCGCCGGAAGCCGGGTACTGGCTCCGGCGCTATGCCGAGCGGGGCCAGAAGCCTCCCGCCAGAAAGCTCGCGCGCAGGAAGCCGGTTTCTGCGGCGACGCTCGCATCTAGCCCGGAGACCCGGGCCTGCTTCGTGGAGCTTGAGCCCGTTGCGGAAGACATCGACCGTTTCGCCTCGATGCCGCTTGAACGCTGGAGGCTCTTCCAGTCCCCCGAACAAAAGGCTCTTTTCAGCTCGAAGCGCATGGGCGCCTTCATGGTGACGGGGGCTGCGGGGACCGGCAAGACGGTTGTCGCCCTTTACCGGGCGAAGCATCTCGTCAGCCTTCCCGACTGGGGGAAGGACGAAAGGCTCCTTTTCACGACCTTTTCAAAGCGCCTCGCGGCGGACATCAGGGAAAGGCTCGCGGAGCTGATCCCGGACCCCGGAAAGCTCGGCCTGATCGAAGTGAAGAACCTGGATGGATGGGTGGGCGACTTCCTGAGAGAGCGCGGCGAAGCTTCCCGGCTCATCTACCCGGGAAGCCCCGAGTGGAAGCAGGTCTGGGACCGGGCGTCCCGCATCATTCCCCGTCGTGTCGGGACTAAGAACGAGCTCACGAGGGCGTTCTACGAGTCGGAGTTCTCCCAGGTCGTGCTTTCGGAGGGCATCACGACGCTTGACGGGTACCTGAAGGCTGACCGTCTCGGCCGGGGATCGACCCTCGGCAAGAGGGAGCGGGAGGCAGTTTGGTCAGTCCTCGGGGAGGCGAGGCGTCTTTTTGGAAGCATGAGGGCCGAAGCGCTCCCCGCGCAGGACGCCTTTTATCTCGCCCGAAGCATCGTGATGCGGGAGCATCCCGAGGGAATGTACAGGGCGGTGGTGGTCGACGAGGCCCAGGACTTCGGGAACGAAGCCTTCAGGCTTCTCCGGGCGCTTGTCCCGGAAGCAAAGGCGCAAAAGGATGGCGACCCGCCACGGGAGGGGGACATCTTCCTCGTCGGGGACGAGCGGCAGCAGATCTACCGCCACGCGCGGAATCTCTCCGCCTGCGGCATCAACGTCAGGGCACGGCGCACCTGCAGGCTTACGGACAATTTCCGCACAACAGCCGAGATCCACGGAGCGGCCCTCCTTGTTTACGAAAGCGACGTCGCGAAGGCCCGGAACGTCGAGTCCCGGGGGTGGCTCTACACGGACAGCGAGAGCCGCTCGAGGCTCCACGGTCCCATGCCGGTCCTTTACGAAGCGTCGGGCCCCGAGGACGAAGCGGCGTGGATCCTCGCGAGGATCAGGGAGCTTTTCACTGCCCGGAATCCCTTCCGGCCGCACGAAATCGTGGTTGCCGCGTACTCGAACGAGGCGCGCGACCATTACTGCGAAGCGCTTCGTGCACTGGGGGCCGAAGTGGTTCCCGTAAGGGCTGAGGACAATGCGGAACTCGCGCGCGACGCCGTGCGCGTTTCGACAATGCATCGCCTGAAGGGACTGGAATTCCGTGCTGTCTTTATTGCCGGAGCTGACAAAGATAAAATTCCATCCCGGCACGCGCTTGAGGCCGTGGACCGGACGGAGAGGACGGAGGCAATGAGGCTCCAGAGGTCGCTTTTCTACACGGCGGCCACCAGGGCCCGCGAGAGGCTTTTCGTTTCCTCGAGCGGCGAACCCGGCGACTTCATGCGGGCAATCGAAAGATACTGCAGGCGCTGCGACGGGACATTCGGGTGAGTCCTCAGCGGTTCATCCGGAAGCTTCGCCGGCCGAAGGGCCGATCAGTTTTTTTGTTAGGAGAGACGTGAATGCCGATTACACCGATTTCAGAACTCCCGGAAATTCCCCAGGGAACTGCCAGTGCAATGGAGAGCCTTGCCGCTGACCACAGGGTGAAGGCCTTGCTCGACGCGATCCGCGAGGATGACGAGGCAACGCTTGAGGAGCAGATCGCGATCTGCGAAGTCGCGGCGCCGCCCTTCAAGGAGAAGGCCCGCGGGGAGATGCTGCTTGGCCTTTTCAGGAAGTACGGGCTCTCGGACGTCCGGATGGATGAAGTCGGGAACGTCCTCGGCGTCCTGAAGGGATCCTCTGACGGCCCGGTCGTCCAGATCGCCGCGCACCAGGACACGGTGTTCCCTGAAGGGACGGATGTCCGCGTGAAGCGTGAGGGCGACGTCTACCGGGCTCCCGGGATTTCCGACGACACGCGGGGACTTGCGAGCATGCTCTGCGTCGCGCGCCAGATTGTCCGCTCGGGGCTGAAGCCAGTCGGAAGCATCCTCTTCACGGCGAGCGTCGGCGAAGAGGGGAACGGGGACCTTCGGGGCGAGAAATACCTGCATTACGAGAAGAAGATTCCGGTCGACGGCTTCATTGGGATCGACGCGGCTGACGTGCGACGGATTCTTTCCGGCGCGACCGGCGCCCACCGCTGGCTGATTTCCTATGACGGCCCTGGCGGTCACTCCTACCACAAGTTCGGGATCGCCCCTTCGGCGATCCACGCGATGGGGCGCGCGATCGCGAAGTTCGCGGACCTCAGGACCCCGGAGGAGCCCCGCACGACGTTCAACCTTGGCGTGATCAAGGGCGGTTCGACCGTGAACGCGATCGCCGAGCACTGCGAGGCCCAGCTCGACCTCCGTTCGGGCGACAACTCGGTTCTGCTCGCGCTTGAGAAGGAAGTCCTCGCGAAGTTCGACGAGGCGCTAGAGGAAGAGAACCGCCGGGTGAACGCCGAAGGGGACATGCTGCTCAGGCTAACGAAGAAGCCGATCGGCAACCGTCCCGCAGGAGTTTCAGACGACTTGAGCCCCGTGATCCTCGCCGCACGCGCGGCGCAGAAGGCGCTCGGCATTCCGCTCACCCGCTACATGAGCGCTTCGACCGACCACAACGTGCCGCTCTCCCGCGGCATTCCCTCGACGACCCTCGGGGCGGGCGGAGTTGAAGGAAACAACCACGCGCTCAACGAGTGGTGGAAGCGCGAGTCCGCCTGGCTCTCCCCGCAGCTCGTTGCGCTCACTGCGCTTTCCCTGACCGGAGTCGAAGGAATCACGGCTCCGCTTCTCGGGAAGGGCCGCTAAGGGGCAGGGCGGGGTTCGTCTCATGAGAGAGCCCCCGCTTCCCCTTTGGACTTGCGAAGGGCACGAATATAGGCGGACGGGAGGGTCTTTCTGAGACCTTGCCCGCCCGCCTTTTCCATTGCCCGGGCGTGATTCCCTCAGGACTAGAAGCCGGACGACCTGCTGCCCGAGCTCCCGAACGTGTTGCAGGCCCCGGGCTTCCCGGTGTCGAATCCCCGCCTGAACCAGGTGAGCCGCTGCTCTGAAGTCCCGTGCGTGAAGCTGTCGGGAACGACCCTTCCGGTTGCTTCCCGCTGCAGGCGGTCGTCCCCGATCGCGGCCGCCGTGTTCAGCGCCTTCTCGAGGTCTCCCGCTTCGAGTATCCCGTCCCGCTGCATGTAGTGGCCCCAGACGCCGGCGTAGCAGTCCGCCTGGAGCTCGAGCCTCACGGAAAGCCGGTTCGCGTCGACTTTCGACGCGCGGCTCTCAAGCTCCGTCACCTTGCTGCTCGTGCCGACGAGGTTCTGCACGTGATGCCCGACCTCGTGCGCGAGCACGTACCCGAGCGCGAAGTCGCCCCCGCCGCCGAGCTTCTTCTTCATGTCCTCGTAGAAGACGAGGTCGATGTAGACCTTGCGGTCAGCCGGGCAGTAGAAAGGCCCCATCGCCGACTGGCCGTAGCCGCACGCCGTGCGGGTCGTTCCCCTGTAGAGCACGAGTTTCGGCGGAACGTATGTTCCGCCCGCCTTCCTGAAGATTTCGCCCCAGGTGTCCTCGGTTGTCTTAAGGGCGACCGAAGTGAAGCGCGCGAGCTCCGCTTCCTCAGAGGATTCCTTCGCTGGGCGTGTTTCCTGCTGGGTCACCTGCGGCTGCAGCCCGCTGGTGTCGCCGGTGAGGAGCGGCGTAAGGTCGATCCCGTAGTAGCCCGCGACGAGCACGATGATGAGGAGCGCGATCCCGCCTTTCCCCCGGATCGGTATTCCCCCGCGGAATCCGCCCCCGGAGGACTCCCCCCGGTGGTCCTCGACGTTCGAGCTTGAGTCCCTGTTCTGCCAGCGCATGCCTGATTCTCCTTCCCTGCGGGTCTGCCGCAATGGAAAATTCTAGCGGAAGAGGTCGTTACGACATTTCCACACCGGATTTTCTCACGTCCGCAATGGAGCGCACATTTGTTAATTTGTGGGGAAAAGTAGAGAATACAGCTCAAAATTTGTAGTTAGAGAAAGCATCATGAATTTCCTTTCGATGAAGTACTTCACGACGGTAGCCCGCTTCCGCAGCTTCACCCGGGCGGCCGCCGAGCTGAAAATCACGCAGCAGACGCTTTCCTCTCACATCGCCGGGGTCGAGAAGGAGCTCGGCTGCACCCTTCTCGTGCGGCATGTTCCGCTTGAGCTCACGTATGCGGGCGAAGTGTTCCTTCGCTACGCGACGGGCCTTCAGAAAAACTACGAGCAGATGGTGAAGGAGCTCGGCGACATCAGCGAGAACCGGAGCGGCGTGATCCGGGTGGGCGTCGGATTCACCCGCGGCATGGCGATCATGCCGCACATCACCGAGGAATTCCAGAAGCAGTGGCCCCGGTACGAAGTCCAGATGGTCGAGGTGAACAACGAGGAGTTCGCGAAGCTCCTCGCGGACGGCGAGATCGACCTCGCGATCGGCACCTTCCCCGAGAAGGCCCCCGACATCGAGGTTCGCCCGTTCTACCGCGAGGAAATCGTGCTCTCGATCGCGAAATCCCTCGTGAACCAGCTTTTCCCCGGGAAGCGGAAAGCGCTTGCGGACGCGGTGAAGAAAGGGGATCTTTCCGCGCTCGCCGCCTGCCCGTTCGTCCTCGGGAAGCCGGGGGACATTTCGGCAGGGATCGCGCACCATTTCCTCCGCCTGAACAATCTCCACCCGGTCGTGAAGGCGAGGTCCGACAACATCGGGACGCTTCTCGCACTGAGCCTTCTCGGCGTCGGGGCGTGCTTCTGCCAGGCGAACTTCATCCGCATGACGCTCACTCCGGAGAACATCCGGCAGCTCGATATTTTCAGGCTTCCAGCCGAGGCGACCTACGAGATCCGTTTCGGTACCCCGAAGCACGGCTATGAGAGAAAGGCCGTGAAGTCGTTCATGGACACGGCGTCGCAGCTGATATCCTCGCCGCAGAAGAGGTGATTGGGATGGTTGAGTTCGAATTCCGGAACCCGGCACGGATCCTCTTCGGGGAAGGCCGCCGGGAATCCTTCCTCAACGCGGTGAAGTCGCTTTCCGACAAGGCGCTCGTCGTCTGCGGAAGACATTTTGCACGGAGCGGGGAGCTTGGGGACCTCTGCGCCGCGCTTGAAGCGCATGGCGTGAAAACCTGGGAGATCCCGGACATCCGCTCCTCGACGATCGAAGGGGCGAGGATTGCGTGGAAGCTCTGCAGGGCCGAGGGAATTGGCGTCGTGGTCGCGGCGGGCGGCGCGACCGTGATGGACTTTTCGAAGATCGTTGCCTACGGAGCCTGCCAGGATGAGGACATCTGGTCCCGGATCCTCGGGCGTGAAACCGTGAAAGGGGGTCGCAGGCTGGGGCTCGCCACGATCCCGACCTACCCCTCCTCGGGGTCCGACGTGGACACGGCTTCCGAAATGATCGAAAAGGCGACGGGGCGCGCGGGTGGGCTCTATGGCGAACCGCTCGTCCCGGACCTCTGCTGGCTGAATCCCGCCTACGCGATGTCGCTTCGCGGCGACATTCTCTCCTACGGCGTCATGGCGTCCGTGGTCCAGGCATCCGTCAGCTATCTCACGCCCGAGCGGAGCCGCTACTCGGAAGCCTGCAGCGCCGCGCTCATCCGCACCGAGCTTGAGAGCCTCGGGCGGGCGCTCGAAGATCCCTCGGATCCGGAGCCCCGGGGTGAGCTGATGATCGCGGCCTGCATGGCCGGGCAGGGGGCGAGCGGGCTGGGGAAAGGCCCGGTCGACTTCAGCATCTACCTGATCGAGGGAATCATCGAGCAGTACAGGGACCTCTCCTACGTGCCGTCCCTTGTCATCCTGTTCCCGCACTGGCTTCGCGCGGTCTACGGCTCGAATCCCGTTTTCCGAGACTATTTCCGCGAGGTCTGGGAAGTTGCAGGGGACGGGCTTTCGGGCGAACCGCTTCTCGAGGCCGGCCTCTCCAGAATCCGCGAAGCGTACCGGAAGTTCGGCGTCGCCTGGACCCTGAATGAACTGGATCCCCTGAAGCCCGATCCCGCGAGGCTTCGCGCGGCGATCGCGGCGGAGGGCTCCTGCGACTCCCTCCACCGGCCTTTCCCGCCCGAGGACGTTTTCACGCTCATCCGTGAAGCAGAGGGCTGAGGCCCGGCTTTTCGCTTCCTGAAGGCAGGAAGCGCTGGGACCGGAGGCGGCTCCTGCGCGGGGGCCACCCCTTTCCGGTGCCCGATCCGTGAAGGAGCGGCACCGGGGAAGGCAGCTTCCTGCCGCTATGCTTCCTCTTCTTCTGCCGACCGGACGATGAGGAGCGGGACAGTGCCCTGGGCCGCGAGGGCTGCGGCCGTGGACCCCATGACGGCGGTTTTCAGCCGGTTGTATCCGTGGTGCCCCATCACGAGGATGCCGAGGCCGCTCTTCCTCGCGTAGGCGGAAATCTCCCGGGCCGGCGCCCCGACGAGGCAGACCTCTCCGGGAGCTGCCTCCTCGTGCTCGAAGAGCGGGCGGACCTTCGTCATGGCGTCCTCGAAGTCGTTCTTCTCAAGCTCCCGGATGTCCGCTTCGGAGAGGCTCGGGTAGGCGATTCCTGTCACGTTCGCCATCGCGGCCCCGTGGTAGTCGTTCACGACGTTGATGAGCTCGAACCGCGGGTCGCGGCCGAAGAGCTTTCTGTGGCGGAGGGCGTACCGCACGGCGGCGAGCCCATAGGGCGATCCGTCCACCGCGATTCCGACCTTCAGCGTATCCTCGAAATCCTCGTGCTCGCCCCGGACGAGAAGCACCGGGCAGCGCGAGAGGGAGAGCACCCCGGTCGACACCGAGTTCTTGAACAGCCCCTTCAGCGCTCCCAGTCCCCGGGTTCCCATCACGATGAGGTCGGCGCCAAAACGCGCCGCTTCCTCGGCGATAGTCCTGTCCGGCACGCCGACCAGAACCTTTTCGGTAACCGTGATCCCCGTGTCCTTGAACATGTTCCGGACACGGGTGAAGAGCCGTTCCGCATGCTCCTCGTAGTAGGTGTCCAGGGATCCCTGGCTGAAGAGGAAGGAGGCCTTCCGCTTCACCGGCTCATGGACGTTCAGGACTTCGATACGGGCAGTGCTGTCGAGGAGAGTCGTGCGGGAAGCGACGAATTTCACTGCGTCCTGGCTGCTGCGGCTGAGGTCGATCGGAAGAAGGATCTTCATCAGGGAATGGCTCCAACATCAGATTGATTGCGAACCGCACGGGGTTCGCGCCTGAGGTGGAAGTATAAGCAGGAGGGGAAGAGGGGCGGCGTGGCAGGCCCCCTCTTTGCGGAATGGGAAGAGGATCCGGTGAAGGTAGAATGAACATATCCGCTTCCCGCTTGTGGGAGGCCCTGGCGAACCCTGCCGCAGAACCCATGCCACCCCTTCTAGGGAAGGCCTTCCAGCTTCTGGAAGCCTTCCTCGTCCTTCTTCTCACGCTTAAGCCCGAAAGCGGGCGGATGCTTCCTTCGGGGAAGCGCTTCCGGAAAGGCCCTGCCCGGCCGGGGCGGCCGGGCGCGCGAGGGGTCTGCTGAGCCTCGGGCTCAGGCGTCGTAGGTTTCAACCGCCTTCCAAAGCAGCTTCACGCCCTGCATGAAGTCCTCGATCTTCATCGATTCGTTCGGATTGTGGGAGCCCTTCTGGTTCGCGACGAAGATCATCGCGGCGGGAACCCCGGCGGTTTCGAGAATCGCGGAATCGTGCCCTGCGCCTGACGGCATCGCGATATAGGGAATGCCAGCTGCCGCAGCCGAATTCGCAAGATGCGCGACGAGCCGGCTGTCAAGCTTCGCGCTCTCAGTGCGAAGGACCGGGTCGAACTCGAACTTCACGCCGCGTTCCTTTCCGACACGCTCCGCTTCGGAGAGGAGCACCTCGTGGAACCGCTCAAGCGTCCCCATCGAGAGGCTCCGCATGTCGATGCAGAAGGTCGTGAGGCCCGGGACCTTGGTAAGGGCGGCGGAGTCAGAGGTCTTCAGCACGCCGACCGTGAAGACGAGATCCTCTTCGCGGTCGAGCCTGTGCTCCCAGTGCTTTTCCATCCGCATGAGGAGGTCCGCCGTCGCGAGGACCGCATCGTGGCGGAATTCGCGGTTGACGGCGCCGGAGTGCGCCGTTTCCCCGATGCACCTCACGACCTTGTGACGGAGGTTTCCCCGGATGCCTGTCACCACGCCGACCCGCTTGTCCGCATGGCTGTCAAGCGTCGGGCCCTGCTCGATGTGGAGCTCGATGAATCCCGCGATCTTCTTCAGGTCGATCAGCGGGGTGCCCGTGACGAGCTTCTCGGGGTCGAATCCGGCGCTGCGGATCGCGTCGCCGAGGGTTTCGGGCTTCGTCCTGTGCTTAAGCTTCAGGTCGTCCGGCTTCAGGCGCCCGGTGAGGGCGCAGGACCCGACGTAGCTCTTCCCAAAGTACGCGCTTTCCTCAAGCCGCAGCACGAGGAGCGTGAAGTCCCGGTACGGTGTGTAGCCCGTGCGCTTCATCCACCAGATCACGGTGAGCGCCGCGGTGACGCCCGCAAGCCCGTCGAAGTTCCCGCCCTGGGGAACGGAGTCGCCGTGTGAGCCTGAGAAGAGCGCAGGAAGCTCGCGGTGGAGCCCGGGGAGCGTGAGGTAGAGGTTGCCGGCCGCGTCCTCTTTCTCCTCAAGCCCGAGTTCGCGTCCGATCCCCCGGATGTACTCGTGCACCTGGTTCTCGAGGCTGCTGTAGCCCTGGCGGGAATACCCGGCAGCGGGGTCCTTCGTCATCGCTCCGACATCGTCGAAGATCTTCTGTGCAAAGGCGAGACCTTCGGTTCCGATATCCTGTTCCGGCATTTCGTTCTCCTTTGGGAAAGCTCCAGATGTCCGGAATTCTAGCCAAGAGTCGGAAGGGCGCCTATTCGCATCGGTCATCGGTTGCCGGAATTCCCTTGAGGATCTCTTTCCATGCTGGCCCTTCGGTCCGGGGCTCAATCCTGATGTCAAACGATCCCATTCTCCGGATCAGCTTCACGCGGGCGAAATCTGGCCACCAGGAGAAAAGCAGAAGCTCGAACGGCCTCCAGAGCGCCACCCATCCGAGGACGAGAAGGCCTTCCGAAAACGTCTGCTCAAGCATCGGGTTCTGGAAGCTGAAGAAGTAGCGCGAAGCCTGGCAGAGCAGCATGAAGAGGAGCCCGTAGAAGAAAGCGGTAAGGCTTTCCTTCAGCTTGAGTCCGGTGCTCTCGCGCTCCCGGCGTACGGCCTCCTTGAGGAAAAGCCCGAACAACGACCGGATCCGGTCCGTGTTTTTCTCGGGGCTCGCTTCCGGAGGAAGCCTGAGGACGAAGCGGCCGCGCTCCCCCTTCGGGATCATCGCCACGGCTTCTGTCACGTAGGAAACGATTTCCGGATTGATCTGCTTATAGGGGAGGGGGACTTCGGTCAGTGTTTCGAACAGGTCCGCAAGCGACCTCAGGCTGATGTCGATCTCCCAAAAGCTCCCTTTTTTCCTGATTCCCTCGGGAAGCGTCATTTCATTTTTCGGAGTCTCCATGATGGATTCCTTTTGCCCTGCACCTGCCCACTACGATTTTATCGGCGGGATCGCGGCCGGGAATCGCATTCCGTAGCGGATTCTTGGCGCAATCAGCCTGCCAGTCGCATTGCAGGATCCGGGGGGGGTCCCGCATTCTTGGTACAGGAAAAAACGGAAAATCGCACAGGGGAATTGCGATGTTTTACCTGCATTTTCTAGGTGATATGCACTAATTTCACCTTCAGAACATTGTTTTTTAAGCCTATTCCCCGATTTGCCAAAACAGAGGAAGGTAGTGCAGAGTAAGCAGTATCGTTCTTCGAGGAGATTTTTGAAATGGCTCTCAGGATCCGAATGAAATCACGCGACTGGGATTTTTGGACGCCGATTCTTCTTGGCGACGTCAGTTCGCAAAAGATCGACCTCCAGCTCACCCGCGTGATGTCGCTGATCGACAACGTGGCGGAAGACCCGGAGTGCGAGGCGGCGGAAATGAGCCTCTCGCGCTACGCGATGCGCCGGAACGAGGGCCGCGACCAGAACCTCGTCGGGATTCCGTTCTTCATCATGCGCGGTTTCCGAAACCGCTGCATCCTCACCCTGAAGGATTCCCCGCTGAAGACGCTCGGGGACCTGAAGGGCGTGAGGATGGGAATCTCGGGCTGGCAGGATTCGGGGAACACCTGGACCCGGGCGCTGCTCCTTGAGGCGGGCGTTCCGGTCGAAAGCATCCGCTGGACGCTTTCCCGGATGACCTCCGCCGACAAGATCGACATGAACCGCGGACGGCAGTTCTGGGACAACCGCGTCGTGTTCCACGATCCTGACGAAACGCCGCTGGTCGACCTGTTGCGGGCGGGTAAGATCGACGCGATCTTCCAGGCCTTCATGCCGGCCGGCTTCTACAGCCCCGACTACGGCCTTCGCCAGGTCCAGCCCGACTTCGTCGAGCAGGAGAAGGCCTGGTACGGCCGCTGGGGGTTCGTGCCTGGGATCCACATCCTCGCGATGAAGGCTGACTTCGTCGAAGCGCACCCGGAGGCGCCGCTCGAGCTCTGCAAGCTGCTGCGGGCCTCCCAGGACCTGTGGCTCGCGAAGCGCCGGAAGTACTTCGAGACGACGCCCTGGCTCATCGCGTCGCTCGAGGACATGGCGAATTCCCTCCCCGCCGACTGGGATCCGTACGGACTCGAGCCGAACCGGAAGATGCTGGACGAGTTCGCGAGGCAGCAGTACGTGCAGAAGCTCACTTCGGTGCAGCGCGACGCGGACTTCCTCTTCCCCGTGAAGACGATCTGAGGGGGAGGGGAAATGGCTGACAAGTTCAGGATCGCCCTCGGCCAGATCACCGTCGCCGAAACCGGCGCGGAGAACCTCGCGAAGTGCGCCCGCCTGATGGAGGAGGCGGCAGCAGCAGGCTGCAGGCTCATCGTCTTCCCGGAGGGCGTCATCGCCCGCAATCCGAAGGACTCGGCCTGGAGTCGGAAGCACGCCGAGCCTCTCGACGGCCCGTTCGTCTCGGGGCTCCTCGAAGCGACCCGTCGCATCCCCGTCGCGGTCTCCTGCACGGTGCACGTTCCGGCCGGTTCTTCCGACGGCCGTGTCTGGAACATCCATATCGTCGCGGACCAGGGGAGGCTTCTCGCGGCCTACAGGAAGCTTCATCTCTATGACGCGTTCTCTGGCCGCGAAAGCGACAACGTGGTGCCGGGGAGCGAGGTCCCGCCGCTTGTCGAGATCGACGGCTGGAAGTTCGGCCTCATGACCTGCTACGACGTGCGGTTCCCGGAACTCGCCCGGCGTCTCGCGCTTGACGGCGCGGACGCGCTCCTTCTGCCCGCCGCCTGGGTTCGCGGATCCCTCAAGGAAGAGCACTGGGAAGTGATGGCGCGGGCTCGGGCGCTCGAGAACACGGTCTACGTCGCGGCGCTCTCGGAAATTTCCGCGAAGAACATCGGCTGCTCCATGGTGATTGATCCGCTGGGAGTTCCCGTTGCACGGGCCGGGGCCGCCGAGACGCTCCTCACGGCGGACCTTTCAAGGGACGCGATCAACGCCGCCCGCCGTGCTCTTCCCGTTCTCCAGAACATGCGCTTCGCCCGCCCGGAGCTTAAGGAAGAATGATCCGCGGAGGAGCCGCCACGGTTCCTCCCCGAAGCAGATAACCAAAGGAAAGGATTGAAAAGATGAAATTCATGAAGCTCGCGGCTGTTGCGGCCGCCATTGGTTTCTCAGCCTGCGCCCTCGCGGCCGGGATTCCCTCCCAGAAATTCGACAAGAGCCTCCACGACATGCTCCCCGCCTCGATCCAGAAGAGCGGCGTTATCCGGAACGCGGTCGACGGATCCTTCCCGCCCTACTACATCGTGACGCCGGACAAGAAGATCGAGGGGGCGCTCTCCGACTTTACAAAGGCGCTTTCGGAAATCCTCGGCGTGAAGATCGAGCATTCGCTCGTCCCGTCCCTTCCCGGCACCCTGATGGGCCTGCAGTCGAACCGCTATGACATATCGCTCGGGCCGATCGGCGACTTCCCGAACCGCGAGGGAAAGAACGACTTCGTCGACTACGTGCAGGAATACGTGGTCTTCGCCGTCCGGAAGGGGAATCCGCTGAAGATCAACGGGCTTGAGGACATCTGCGGACGCCGCGTCGCCGTGATGGCGGGAGGCTCCGCCGAGCGCGTGATCAAGCAGGCTTCAGCCGCCTGCACGAAGGAAAAGAAGCAGGCTGTCGTGATCCAGTCCTACGACACGCAGACCACCTCGGCGCTTGCCGTGAGGTCCGGGCGCGCCGACGCGTTCTTCTCCTCGCAGGCTCCGCTCACCTACTTCGTTTCCCAGAACAAGGGCTACCTTGAGCTCGCCGCGGTCGGCAAGAAGAACGGCTTCAACGACCTCTACCAGGGCGCGGTTCTCCCGAAGGATTCCGCACTCACCCCCGCAGTTCTCGGCGCCTTCAAGGTGATGTTCAAGAACGGCACCTACAAGGCGATCATGGAGAAGTACGGCCTTCACAACAACATCACACCGAAGCCCGGAAAGAACCTCGCTTCCGGCGCGAAGTAGCTGTCCCGACGGGGGCGGTGCCGGGTGAAGCCGATGCTTCTCCGGGAGCCGCTCCCGGCTGGCGGGTTCTTTTCCGTTCTCCGGAAGAGAGGCTTTTTTGGGATTGGGAAATAGAATGAAATCAGCACCTGTAGCTAATGCCGCCGCCGATGTTTCCACGGCGAGGCACCCGGTGCCCTGGGTACGCTGGGCTCTTTATGCGGTCATTTCCGCGCTGATCGCCTGGTTCCTCTGGATCTGCTCGCAGAATCCGAACTTCGAGTGGGGGGTCGTGGCGCACTACTTCCTCTACGACTCCATTCTCCACGGCATCAAGATGACGATCGGGCTTACGGTTGTTTCGATGGCGATCGGCATCGTGCTCGGCCTGGTCTGCGCCCTCGGGAAGCTTTCCGGGAGCCGGTTCTTCAACGCGCTTTCGAACGTCTACCTCTGGTTCTTCCGGTCGACTCCGCTCCTCGTTCAGCTGCTCTTCTGGTATAACCTCGCGGCGCTTTTCCCCGTGATCGCGATCCCCGGGTTCGAGCCGATTCCGACGAACAACGTGATCACGCCGCTATCCGCCGCGATCATCGGACTTTCGCTCAACGAAGGCGCCTTCATGGGCGAGATCATCCGCGCGGGACTTCTCTCCGTCGATCCGAACCAGAAGGAAACCGCCCAGGCCTTCGGCATGAGCAGGACGCAGATCATGTTCCGGATCCTCATCCCGCAGGCGATGGTCGCGATCCTTCCCCCGACCGGGAACCAGGTGATCTCCATGGTGAAGGCGACCGCCATGGTCTCGATCATCGCGATGGATGACCTTCTCTACTCGGTCCAGACGATCTACAACGTGACGTTCCAGATCATCCCGCTCCTCATCGTCGCGGTCCTCTGGTACCTCATCATCACCTCGATCCTTTCTGTCTTCCAGTGGCTGATCGAGCGGCACTTCTCGAAGGGCCGCAGCAAGAACCCGGATGTCATTGAGGAAACGCTCGCTTCGGAGGGGGTCCAGCCATGAGCAATGAAGCAAAGGAAAACGTTTCGGAAGAGCCCTTCGTCATCTGCCGCGACGTGCACAAGAACTTTGGCTCGAACCACGTCCTGAAGGGAATCAACCTCGAAGTGCGGAAGGGCGAGGTGGTCGTGATCCTCGGCCCGTCAGGGTCGGGAAAGTCCACGTTCCTGCGGTGCATCAACCACCTTGAGACGATGGACTCCGGGATGATCACGGTGGGAGGGGAGCCGATCGGCTACGAGTGGCGGAACGGCGCCCTGTGGGAAGCGCCTTACTCGGTCGTCGCGAAGCAGCGGAGCAGGATCGGCATGGTTTTCCAGGCCTTCAATCTCTTCCCGCACCTCACGGTTCTCCAGAACGTGACGGAATTCCCGGTGCACGTGCACGGAGTCGACCCGAAGGTCGCGGAGAAGCGCGCGATGGAAATCCTTGAGAAGGTGGGGCTCGCGGACAAGGCGCTGCAGTACCCGCGGCGGCTCTCCGGCGGCCAGCAGCAGCGCGTTTCGATCGCGAGGGCCCTCGCGATCGAGCCTGAGCTCCTGCTTTTCGACGAGCCGACCTCGGCCCTTGACCCGGAGCTTGTCGGCGAAGTCCTGAACACGATGAAGAGCCTCGCGGACCAGGGCTACACGATGATCATCGTGACGCATGAGATTCCCTTCACCCGCGAGGTCGCGGACCGGGTCGTCTTCATGGCCGACGGGGTCGTCGTGGAGGAAGGGAAGCCTTCCGACGTGATGTACCACCCGAAGACCGAGCGCTTCAGGACGTTCCTCTCCCGCTATCTTTAATCTTTAGCGGATCGCGGCCCCTTCGCTCCGGAAAGGCGAAGGGCGCCTGCCGAAGGCAAAAAGAATCCGGGGCCGGCTCAATCGCCGCCGCCCCGGATTTTCCATTCTGGACTACTTTCCCGAAGAGGATTCTAGGAAGCCGCGAGGAAGAGATTTTCCTTCGAGAAGTCCGCGATTTCCTCGAAGTGCTTCGCGGTTTCCACAACGGCCCGGATCTGGTTCTCGGAGAGGATTCCGGTCGTGAGCGAGCGGAACTTCAGCTCGCACCCTTCCCAGGAAACCTCGTTCTCAGGATCCCCCTTCGGGGCCTTCACCCGGGCGGTGAGCTCCTTTCCGCTTTCCGTCACCACCTCGATCAGGCAGGGCCAGTTGTGGGGGACGAGCGCGTCGAGCTTCGGGTCGTCGATCACCGTGATGCGGCCGAGCAGGTCGGCGAGCGCGGGATCCGCTATCTTCCCGCTGCTGAAGGACACCTCTGACGGGGTGCCGCCGAGGATCGTCGTCGCGACGCAGTAGGAGATCGAGAACTTCGCCTCACGGGTCGTCTTCGGATGGGTTTTCCCCGCGATCGACATCGCGGTCCCGTAGGTGTGGAGCGTGAGGCGGGCAATCTTCTCCCCCGGCATCGCCGCGAGCTGCTCGCGGATCGAGAGCGCCGCGTCGATCGCAGAATGCGTGTGGCGGCAGCAGGGGTAGGGCTTGAAGGAGAAGGATGAGGTTCTCCAGCGCTTCCCGAAGTCCTCGAAGATCGCGGGATCCGTTTCCTGGCGGGCGAGCCCGGCGAAGAACCCCTGCTTCCCCTCGAGGATGTGCGAGGCTCCCGAGAAGCCGTTCTTCGCGAGAAGCGAGACGAGGACGCCGTTCCCCGCGGCGTTCCCGGCGTGCAGGAACTTGCTCATCGCGCCGTCCGGATTGAACTGCCAGAGCCCGCTTGCGACCGTTCCGGCGTTCCCGAGCGACCAGAGCATCTGCTGCTCCGAAAGCCCGAGGAGCTTCCCGGAGGACATCGCGGCGCCGAAGACTCCGGTCGTCGCGGTAGTGTGCCAGACCTGATAGTGGGCAGGAGTCACCGCAGCCCCGATCCGGAGCATTACCTCAAACCCTCCGGCGATCGCGGTAATGATTTCCTTGCCGCTCTTTCCGAGGTACTCGCCGACCGCGAAGGCCGGAGGCATCACGACAGTGGCCGGGTGCGAGATCGACTCGCGGTCGACGTCGTCCATTTCAAGAATGTGGCCGAAGTACGCGTTTTCGGTCGCAGCCATGCGGAGGTCGGTTTTCTCCTTCGCGCCGAACACGCTCGCCTCGGCAGGCCCTCCGAGCAGCTTCGTTACGTTCCGGATCGGCTCCGAGGACCGGTCGCTCGAGCCCGCGATGGCGCATCCGGCCCAGTCGAGGATGTCGCGCTTCAGCATGTCGACGGACTTCTCCGGAATTTCCTCAAACTTCAGGCGGGAAGCGAATTCCGCGCAGGCGCGGGAAGGACTGAATTCTGTCATTTCAAAAGGGCCTCCAGGAAACGGGGATCCCGTGCGACGTCCGGCCTGACGGCCAGGGCCGTGAGGGACCGGCCTGACAAAACTGATAAAAGGATTAGCTAGAAAGTATTAAATGAGTCTAGGGAGGCACTGTTTTCGGATAATGCGTGAAAACCCGTGCTGCAATTGATATTTTCAAAATTCGCCGTTTCGAAAAATAAAATATATGAAGAGCAATGCCTGATTGTTCCCTGACTTCTGGAATCGGGGATCAGCGGCAGTGAAACGCATCGGGGGGACACAATGCCAGAGGAGAACAGGAACCTAACGCGCGAGCAACTCCAGCTTTTCCAGGCGCTTTGGGAGAAGAAAACACTCTCCGGGGCTGCGCTTTCCCTTGGAATGCATCTTCCGAAGGCTTCCCGCATCCTGAAGCAGTTGCGGGAAATCGCGGGGGACGAGCTTTTCGTCCGCATGGGCGGCGAGATGCATCCAACCGCGGCAGCTGAGCGAATGCACCCTTCGGTCGAGGGTGCCGCGCGCGCGATGGACGAGATCCTGAAGGGGCGGGCCTTTGACCCGGCTTCCCTCCAGCGCACCTTCACGGTGCTTGTCCATTCGCAGCCTCTCTCCCGCTTCGGGCCGCTGATGTTGAATGCCATGAAGGATGCGGCTCCACGATGCCGGATCGCGTTCCTGCCGCTTGGCGAAAACTGGCAGGAAATCCTCGGGAGCAGCCGCGCCGACCTCGCGGTGCTCCCGGACGCGAACATCCCGAGCAGCTACCGGCAGCTCGTGGTCTCGAGCTGCAGCTACGTAATCGCCCTGAGGAAGGGGCATCCGCTCACCGGGCTCAGCGATCCGACCGCCGCCGACCTGAGGAAGTACCCCGAATGCGTTTCGACCGGCTCAAGGCTCCGGGGCAGGGCATTCCTTCATGACAGCCGCGGCTTCTCGAACGGCTTCGTCCTTCCGGACGCGCTCGCCGCGCCCTCATTCCTCAAGGCTACCGACGCCTGGATGGTGACCTGCCGCCTGATGTTTGAGCAGCTTTTCCAGAAGTTCTACGGCCTCGACGCCATTCCTTTCCCGGAAGGATTTTCTCCGTTCCCCGAGAAGCCCCGGGTCCGGATTGTCTGGCACGCGCGATTTGATTCCGACCCTGCGGAGCAGTGGTTCAGGGGATTCATCGCGAATTCGGTTCGCAGGGTCTGCGGGCAGAACCCCGAGCTGAACCCATACGGATGGGCGGCCTAGAAGCCCTGTTTTCAGTTTCGAAAAAGGAAATTCCGGTTTTCCGAATTCGAGAAAACTTCGGGGTTTGTCACGATATTTCTCCATCCCCCCGCGTTCAGAATAGCTACCCATGCGGGATAGTCATCCAGCATTACAGAAGACCTGTTTCATCCGTGGTCCGGGGTAGCACCAACCCGAGCGCCCGTCTTCATTCAGGCGGCCTCCTGCCGCCTGCAAGGCAGGGGATCCTTGTCCTGCTCAGCCATCCACAAAAACGTAGGAGCAATCCAAATGGAGAAATCAGTCGTCGCAACCGCCGGCGCGCCAGCCGCGATCGGTCCCTATTCGCAAGGGATCTCCGGCTGCGGGCTCGTGTTCGTCTCCGGCCAGCTGCCGGTTGACCCGAAGACCGGCGCAATGCCGGAAACGATCGAGGAGCAGGCCCGCCAGTCCCTCGAAAACGTCAAGGCGATCCTCGAAGCGGGCGGGAGCTGCCTCTGCCACGTGGTGAAGACCACCTGCTACCTCGCGGACATCAACGACTTCGCGGCCTTCAACAAGGTCTACGCCGAGTATTTCCCGAAGGACGCGCCGGCTCGTTCCTGCTTCCAGGTCGCGGCTCTCCCGAAGGCAGCAAAGCTTGAGGTCGAGGCGATCGCCCTCGTCAAGTAGCACCGTCCGGTCCGCGAAAAGGACACACTCTCTCGGAGCATTAACATGCTTAGCGTCATCATCGCACTGATCACGATCGCGATCGTGGTCTACTTGCTGGTCAAGGGTTACTACCCGCAGGCGGCGCTCTTCATCGGCGGCCTGATCCTCCTCACCTGCACCTGGCTGCTCGGCCTTGGGAACAACGGCGAGCTGCTTTCCGCGAAGCTCACGACCCACTTCGGCGGCTTCGACGTCTTCAAGGTCTTCAGCAACCGGTTCGCGAGCCGCATCGGCGGACTCGGCCTCATGCTGATGGCGATCGGCGGCTTCTCCCGCTACATGGAGCACGTCGGCGCCTCGAGCGCGCTCTTCAAGGTCTTCGAAAAGCCCCTGAAGAAGATCCACAATCCCTACCTGCTCCTCGGCGCCGCATTCATCGTCGAGCAGATCATGGTGATCTTCGTCCCGTCCCACGCCGGCCTCGGCCTGCTGCTGATGGTGACCCTCTACCCGATTCTCGTCCGCTCAGGCGTGAGCCCGCTCTCTGCACTCGGCGTGATCGGCTGCTGCCAGTTCATGGATGTGGGCCCGGGCTCCGGGAACGCGAACATGGCCGCTCAGGTCGCCGGCATGGACGTGTCGGAATACTTCGTCTACTACCAGCTGCCGCTCTTCGCCGCGAACGTCGTGATCCTCACGTTCGTGCACATGTTCATCCAGCGCTGGTGGGACAAGCGTGAAGGCTGGAAGTTCGACCCGAACAAGGTCCAGACCCTTGCCGGCACCAAGCCCGTGAAGGACGAGAAGGAAGCCCCGGCCGGCTACGCCATCCTCCCGATCATTCCGCTCTTCCTCATCATCTTCTTCTCGAAGGTCGCCGGCTCCACGATCCGCATGGACGTGACGACCGCCATGGTGATCTCCACCGTGATCGCGATTGTCTGCGAGCTGATCCGCTACCGGAACCTGAAGGAAGTTCTCGCCACCTTCAAGCTCTTCTTCGAAGGCATGGGCAAGATCCTGGTGAGCGTTGTCTCCCTGATCATCTGCGGCGAATTCTTCGCCCAGGGCCTCATCAAGTCCGGCTTCATGAGCACCCTGATCACTTCTGCCGACCAGGCGGGCTTCGGCCTTGCCGCGATGGTGATCGTCGGCGGCGCGATCCTCTGGATCATGGCCTTCATCATGGGTTCCGGCAACGCGGCGTTCTTCTCGTTCGCCCCGCTCGTTCCCCCGATCGCGACAACGCTCGGCGTTTCGACCGTTTCCCTCATCTTCCCGCTTCAGGTGCTGGTTTCCTTCGGCCGTGTCTCTTCTCCGATTACCGCGGCCCTGATCGCGATTTCCGGGATGGCTGGGGTTTCCTCCTTCCAGGTCGCGAAGCGCACCTGCATCCCGATGTTCATCGCAACGGCAGTGTCCCTCGTGGGCTACTTCCTCTTCTGGTACTAGCAGCTGGGTCCGGTTCCCTGAAGGAACCGGGCTCAAGTTTGAACTTTTGTTTATAGGAGTTAACAAATGACCCTTCAGCACAATTTCGACGAAGTTGTTGACCGCCGCGGCACCAACAGCTCCAAGTGGCTCAAGTATCCGAAGGACGTCCTTCCGATGTGGATCGCGGACTCCGACTTCCGCTGCGCGAAGCCGATCGTCGATGAAATGAAGAAGCTCGCCGAGCACGGCGTCTACGGCTATCCCTATGTCCAGGAAGGCTCCTTCGAGAAGGCGACCGTCCGCTGGTGCAAGGTCCGCTACGACTGGGACATCAAGGAAGAGATGGTCGACTTCGTCCCCTCGACCGGCACGGCGCTCGCCGTTGCCGTGAAGGCCTTCTGCGAGCCGGGCGACAAGGTCCTCATGCAGACCCCGATCTACCCCCCCTTCACCGCGGTCACGGTGAAGAACCGCTGCTACGCCTCCAATAACCCGCTCCACTTCGAGAACGGCAAGTGGACGATCGACTTCGAGGACTTCGAGAAGCGCGCGGCCGATCCGAAGTGCAAGCTCTTCCTGCTCTGCAACCCGCACAACCCGACCGGCAAGGTCTTCACGCCCGAAGAGCTCGCCCGCATGGTCGAGATCTGCGCGAAGCACGGCGTCACGATCTTCGCTGACGAAGTCCACAGCGACTTCGTCCACGCGCCGAACAAGCACCAGGTCCTCGCGAAGCTCTCCGAGCAGGCGAAGAACATGTGCGTCACCGCCGTGAACCCCGCGAAGACCTTCAACATCGCCGGCCTCCGCACCTCTTCCGTCGTCACGATGAACCCGAAGGTCCAGGCCCAGTACCAGGCGGCCCTCAACTCCTGCAAGCTCGGCCGCGAGGGGTTCGGTGTCGCAGGCTACGTGAAGGCCTTCACGGAGTGCGACTACTACGCTGACCAGATCCTGCCCTATATCCAGGGCAACCTCCGCTACGTGGTCGACTACATCACGAAGAACATCCCCCAGATCAAGGCCTACATGCCTGAGGGCACGTTCTTCCTCTGGCTCGACTGCCGCGGACTGCCGTTCAAGACCCAGGAGGAACTCGACAAGTTCTTCGTGGAGAAGGTGAAGGTGGGCCTCAACCCCGGCAACACCTTCGGCGAGCAGGGCGAGCGTTATCTCCGCATGAACGTCGCCTGCCCGCGCTCCTACTGCGAGGAGGCGATGAAGAGGATGTCGGCCGCGATCGCCGCGCTCTAACCGCCTAGTTCCTGCTGTGCGGGGACGCAGCCCCGCACTTCGAAGGATCCCGCTCCCGGCGTACCGCCGGGAGTTTTTTTAGTGCGCTCGGCACGAGCGCGTTCTAACGGGTGAAAGTCCCGAGTGCAGGAGGTAGCACCAAGCACACAGCCGGAGGCAAGGGTG
>CADBTW010000049.1 GCA_902797695.1 uncultured Sutterellaceae bacterium | reverse complement strand
GCCGACATCCTCGGCGTCCACTTCGGCGCCGTGACGAGCACGCCGGGGCTCGGCGCGACCCAGGAAGCGATCCACGTGATGGGGAAGCCGCTCGACATCACGGTCGGGTACGCCTGCGCCTATCCCCTCGCGATCCTCGGGATGATCTTCACGATCGTGTTCCTTAAGAAGATCTTCAGGGTCGATATCGCGGAAGAGGACCGGAAGTGGGAGGAGCTCCAGAAGCGCTACGCCCCGGCCCCGATCTACTACCACGTCACCGTCACGAACAAGGCGATCGACGGGAAGACGATGGCAGTGATCGCGGAGATCATCGGCCGCCCCTTCATCTGCTCGCGGGTCCTGCATGAGGGCGTGATCACGTCCCCCACCGCGGACTTCTGCGTGCATTTCGGGGACAAGCTCCGGATCGTGTCAAATAAGCGCGACAAGACCGCGGTCGTCATGTTCCTTGGCGAGGAGGCGAAGGACGTGGACCTCGCGACCGCGCATTCGCCGCTTGTCGCCGAGACGATCCGCGTCACCCGCCGCAGCATGAACGGCGTCCGGATCGAGCAGCTCCACCTCTCGCACATGGACGGCGTCAACATCACGCGCGTGATCCGCTCGGGCGTCCAGTTCCTCCCCTACGCGAGCCTCAGGCTCCAGATGGGGGACAAGCTCTACTGCGTCGGCCCCCGGAACTCGGTCGCCCGGCTCGCGAACGAAATGGGGAACCAGGCGAAGTACCTCGACCGGCCGAACGTGATCGCGATCTTCCTCGGGATCTTCGCAGGCGTCGTCCTCGGCGCGGTCCCGATCGCGATTCCCGGGATGCCCGAGCCCGTGAAGCTCGGGCTCGCGGGCGGGCCGCTCATCTCCGCGATCCTCCTCTCCCACTTCGGGCCCCGCTTCCACCTCGTCACCTACATGACGAATTCGGCGAACCTGATGCTCAGGACCTGGGGCATCTCCTTCTTCCTCGCGTCTGTCGGGCTCGGGGCAGGCGTCCCCTTCTTCGACGCCTTCGCGAACGGGAGCGGCCCGAAGTTCGTCGCGCTCGGGCTCCTGATCACGCTGGTCCCGATGATGACGATCGGCGTCGTCGCCCGGAAGCTGATGCACCTCAACTTCCACACGATCGCGGGCCTCATCGCGGGCACCTCGACCAACACCGCGATCCTCGCCTTCGCGGGGACGCTTTCCGAAAAGAGCACCGCGGTGGTCGCCTATTCGAACATCTACCCGGTCGCGATGTTCCTGCGGATCATCACGGGCCAGGTGCTTCTCGTCCTTTTCTGGCAGTTCGTTTAGAACCGGGCGTCTCGGGGAGAAACTTGCCTTTCTCTTCAATCAATTCATGAACGAAAAGGCAAGACACGTCCGGAAAGTCCTCCCGAGGGATACCCGGTATGGACCGGAGAACCGGAAGGCCGGGGAAAGCCCCCAAAGTAGAATGAGTTCCTAGGCTCATTTCCTTATTTCGGGAGAAGCTTCTCCCGGGGGACTTCCTTCGCCCATGTCGTCGCTTGCCGCCCTCCTCACCGATCCCTCGAGCTTCAGCCACGGGATCTTCGCCTTTTCGCTTGTCATCGCCCTCGGGCTCGCGCTCGGGCGGGTGAAGATCTTCGGAGTGTCGCTCGACACCTCGTGGGTGCTCTTCCTCGGGCTCTTCGCTTCCTTCCTCGGGCTTCGCGTCGACCCTGGCCTCCTTTCCTTCTTCAAGGACTTCGGGCTGATCCTCTTCGTCTTCTTCGTGGGGCTGCAGGTCGGGCCCTCCTTCTTCGCGTCCTTCCGGAATGGCGGCTGGGGACTGAACGGCCTCATGCTCCTCGGGATCGCGCTCAGCATCGCGGTGACGATCGCGGCCTATTTCCTCTTCGGCGCCGGGCTGTCGTTCGCCGACATCCTCGGCGTCCACTATGGCGCCGTAACAAACACGCCGGGTCTCGGCGCGACCCAGGAAGCGCTGCAGGCGATGGGGAAGTCGATCGACATCACGGTCGGGTACGCATGCGCGTATCCCGTCGCGATCCTCGGCACAATCCTCACGCTCGTCTTCCTGCGGCGCTTCTTCCGGGTCGACATCGCCGAAGAGGACCGGAAGTGGGAAGAGGAGCAGCGCCGCCACTCGCCCGCCCCGATCTTCTACCACGTCGAGGCGACGAACGAGGCGCTTGACGGGAAGACGATGGCGGCGATTTCGGAGATCATCGGGCGCCCCTTCATCTGCTCGCGGGTCCTGCACGAAGGGGCGGTGACGTCCCCCACCGCGGATTTCCTCGTGCACCTCGGGGACACGATGCGGATCGTCTCGAACAAGGCGGACCGCCTCGCGATCGCGTCCTTCTTCGGGAAGGAGGTCGAGGGGGTCGACCTCTCAAGCGCCCACTCCCCGCTCGTCACCGACACGATCCGGGTCACGCGCAGGAAGATGAACGGCGTGCGCGTCGAGCAGCTCCACCTCTCGCACATGGACGGGGTCAACATCACCCGCGTGATCCGCTCAGGCGTCCAGTTCCTCCCCTACCCGAGCCTCAGGCTCCAGATGGGGGACCGGCTCGTCTGCGTCGGGCCCCAGAACTCCATCGCGCGGCTCGCGAACGAGGTCGGGAACCAGCTGAAGTCGCTCGACCGCCCGAACGTCCTCGCGATCTTCCTCGGGCTTCTCGCAGGCGTCACCCTCGGCGCGATTCCGATCGCGATCCCCGGGATGCCGGCCCCCGTGAAGCTCGGGCTCGCGGGCGGACCCTTGATCGCCGGGATCCTCATCGCGCACTTCGGCCCGAGGATCCACCTCGTCACCTACATGACGAACTCGGCGAACCTCATGCTCCGGACTCTCGGGATCTCCTTCTTCCTCGCCGCGGTCGGGCTCGGGGCGGGCGTCCCCTTCTTCAACGCGTTCGTGGACGGCACGGGCCCGAAGTACGCCGCGCTCGGCCTTCTCGTCACGGTGATCCCGATGATGACGATCGGAATCGTCGGCCGGAAGCTGATGCACCTCAACTTCCACACGATCGCGGGCCTCATGGCGGGCACCTCGACCAACATCGTGACGCTCGCCTACGCGGGGACGCTTTCCGAGAAGAGCACCGCGGTCGTCGCCTATTCGAACGTGTTCCCGATCGCGATGTTCCTCCGGATCCTCACCGGGCAGATCCTCCTTGTGATCTTCTGGCAGTTCGTTTAGCTTTTCCTTCCTGAAGAGGCCGGGCCTCCGCTCGGACGCCCGGGCCTCCGTCCGTCCCATTCCCCGGGGCAGGAGCCCTTTCGCCGGGCTCCCCGCCGGGGGGAAAGAATTTTTCCTTCACGAGGAGGCTTCCCGCCATGCGTGCCGTCGTTGCCATCAACGCGTTCAAGGGGTCGCTCACGTCGGAAGAGGCCGGCCGCGCCGCGGCGGACGGGATCCTCGAAGCGGACCCCGAGGCGAGGATCCGCGTCCTCTCCCTCGCGGACGGAGGCGACGGCACCCGGGCGTCGCTAGTCCGGTCTCTCGGGGGAGAAGCTCGGGAAAGCCTCGTGACAGGGCCGCTCGGCTCTCCGGTGAGGGCAAAGTGGGCGGTCGCGAGGTTCCCAGGGGACCCGGAGCCCGCGGCCCTCATCGATGCAGCGGACACTTCAGGCCTTGTCCTCGTGCCCCCGGAAGAACGGAATCCCCTCCGCACGACGACGCGGGGCCTTGGCGAACTGATCCTAGACGCCCGGAAGCAGGGAATCCGCAGCTTCGTGATCGGGCTCGGCGGGAGCGCGACGAACGACTGCGGGATCGGGATGCTCGGAGCGCTCGGTTTCGATCTGCGGACGTCTGACGGAACCCCGGCAGGAGCCTTCGGGCGGGACCTCGGCTCGGTGGCGTCGATCGGCCCCGGTTCCTCAGCGGCGCTTCTCACGGGGTGCCGGTTCCGCGCGGCCTGCGACGTGAGGAACCCGCTCACGGGGCCCGACGGGGCGTCCCTTGTCTTCGGGCCGCAGAAAGGCGGCTCGCCTGACGATCTTCTTGTGATGGATCGGCAGATGGAGCGCTTCGCCCATCTTGCGGAAAAGGACCTCGGGGCGGACCCCGCCAGCCGCGAGGCTCCGGGGTCAGGCGCCGCGGGCGGCCTCGGGTACGCCCTCCGGGCGTTCCTCCGCGCGGAACTGGTCCCTGGAACGGACCTCATCCTCGACGCGGCGGGGTTCGACGACGCGGTGCGGGACGCTGATCTCCTCGTGACGGGGGAAGGGCGGATCGACCGCAGCACCGCGTTCGGAAAGGCGCCCGCGGCAGCGGCCACCCGGGCGAAGCGCGTGAACCCCGGCGTCGCCACCCTCGCGGTCTGCGGAGAGGCGGCCGGGGACGTGCCGCCGGAGGCCGGGATCGACGCGGTACTCCCCGTCTGCCCGGGGCCTGTCCCGGTGTCGCTCGCGATGGATCCAGGGGCGGCGGCTTCAAACGTCAGGCGCACCGTCCGGGAAGCGGCGCGGCTCTTCCTCGCCGCGCGCCGCCAGACCCGGTAGGCCTTCTTCAGGCGAGCGCCCGGAGCCTTGACCGGAGGATCTGCGTGAAGAGCGTCACCGCGGCAGGGAGCACCTCGTCATTAAAGTCAAAGGACTGGTTGTGGACACCCGCCGTGTGGTCCTCGTCCCGGATCCCGACCCGCACCATGACGCCGGGGACGAGCTTCTGGTAGCGCGCGAAGTCCTCCGAGCTCATGAAGGGCCGGATCGCCACGGCGTGCCCTTCGCCGAAGAGCTCAGTCGCGATCCTCTTCCCCTCGCGCGCGAGCTCAGGGTCGTTGATGACGGGGGTGCCTGGAACAAAATCTTCACTTCCGCCGTGCACCCGCAGGTCCGCGCGGCGTCGTCCGCCATCTGGCGGATGAAGGCCTCGATTCTCTCCCTCACCTCGGCAGAATACGTCCTCACGGTCCCGCTCATCGTGAGCTCGGGCGGCACCACGTTGTAGGCTTCGTAGCGCCCGGCGTTCACGGAGCAGACCGAAAGGACCGCGGGCTCGACCGGGTCGATCCGCCGCGAGATGACGGTCTGGAGCGCCCCGTAGAGGGTCGCCCCCGCGGCGAGGGGATCGATCCCGAGGTGCGGGCGCCCGCCGTGGGTTCCCGCCCCGCGGATCCGGATCCAGAACCCCGAGGACGAAGCCTGGAGCGGTCCCTCGTTGATCCCGAAGACCCCCTTCGGGAGGTTCGGCTCGTCGTGGCCGCCGTAGATCTCGCGGATCCCGTACTTCTCGAAGACGCCGGACGCGATCACGGCCTCAGCCCCCGTCATCGTTTCTTCGGAGGGCTGGAAGATCAGGACGAGCCGCCCCGGGAAGTCGCGGTGCGCAGCAAAGTACCGCCCCACCCCGAGCGCCCAGGTCTGGTGCCCGTCGTGGCCGCAGGCGTGGGCGCGGCCCGGTGTGCGGCTCGCCCAGGGGCGGCCGGAGAGGTCGTCGATCGGAAGCGCGTCGATGTCAGCGCGAAGCGCGATCGTTTTGCCCGGCGTGCTGCCATTCACCACGGCGATCACGCCGCCCTTCACGAGCTCGGTATCCACCGTGTCAAGGCCCCAGGCCCTGAGATGAGAAGAGATTCTTTCAACGGTTTTCGGCGTCTCAAATCCGAGCTCCGGGTTCTGGTGCGCCTCGCGCCGGAGGGCTACGAGTTCGTCCGCCCATCCCAGCACGTCCGGAAGGACGCGATCGCTAAGAACATAATCCATGGCCTTCTTCCTCCAGAAACGGGATTTCCAGCCATTCTAGGAGGGGCGCAGGGCTCCGGGCACCGCAGATCTCCCTTCCCCGTCGCAGGGAACCCCCGGTCCCTTCGGGAGATCCGCCTTGTGCTTTGCCTCGAGTTCGGTTAGCTTTCGGTACCGGAAGGAATTGAAGGGCGGGGAGCCGGAAGGCATTGGCTCCGCCCGACTCCGAAGGAGCAAGAGCGAATGACGCTTCAGAAAAAGATGACGGTCCGCTGCCCGAAGTGCGGCGAAGCGCTTGATGTCGAGGTCTGGCCCTCGGTGAATGCGGAGGAGTCGCCGGAGGCGGCTGAAAGGCTCCGTACAGGCGACCTTTTCCTCATCCGCTGCCCGAAGTGCGGGAACGAGTCGATGGGGAACTATTCCGTCCTCTATACCGACAGGCCCCACCGCCGCATGATCCAGTACGTCGCTGCGGAAACCCCTGAGGAAGAGAACCAGTCGGTGCTCGAGTACCGCGCGGCGCGGCTCGACATGATCGCGAAGCTCCGGGAAACGGACCCGGAGTCGGCAACGGAATTCGAATCGATCCCCTACCGGATCGTCCTCACGCTGAACGACCTCAGGGAGAAGGCGATCATCGCGGCATCCGGCCTCGACGACCGCTATGTCGAGCTCGTGAAGGCGTACATGCTCCCCGCGGTCCGCGACATGCGGCCGGAGCTCGGTGTCGCGGAAATCCGCTTCTTCGAGGACGAGGGGAAGAAGCTCCTCGTCTTCCTTAATGGCGACGGCGCCGACGTCGGAAGCTGCGACTTCGACCAGGAGTCCTATGACGCGTTCGCGGACGGCCTCGTCTTCAAGGCGGACGACACCGACATGATCGGCCCGGCCTGGGCGAAGGACGTCCTCGCGACGCTCTTCGAAAAGTTCTCGAAGGGGAAAGAGGAAAAGCCTGAAGGCAAGGCCGAATAGTTTCGGCCCGCCAGGGCGCACGGGAAGGCCTTCCGGGCCTTCCCGTTCCTTTCCCGAGGCCCGGACCTTAGAGGACCGGTCCCTCCATGAACACCTCGAGCTGCTCCGCGTAGTCGAGCGTTTCCATCTTCGTGTAGGACCCCTCCATCACGTCGAGGACGTGCCGGAGGAGCTTCGCACCCTCCTCCTCGATCGACGACGTCCCGTCCATGATCGCGGACGAGTTGAAGTCGAAGTTGTCAGGGGAGCGCGAGTACGCGACCCGGTTCCCCGTGACGTACATGAAGGGGGAGACCACGGTCGGGTTGATCGCGGGCATCATCGGATCCTTCGGAAGCGCGCCGCCCCCCATCTGGTAGAGGACGATCGCGGCGCCGGACGCCGTGAAGCAGAGGGGGAGGGAGAGTGACGACATCCAGGAGTCGATGAAGTAGAGCCCCGGCCCGGCCGGACGCTCGGCGTAGTCGAGGACGCCCTGGATCGGCATGTGGCCCGACTTCGCGATCGCGCCGAGCGACTTCTCCTCGAGTGTCGAGATCCCGGCCGCGATGTTCGCGGGGATCGGGTTGATCTTCCGGATGTCCTCGCCGGTCGAAAGGGCCTTCTCCTCCCAGCGCTTCGCGGCGGCGAGGATCCTCTCCCCCACTTCCGGGGTCGCCGCGCGGTCGGCAACGAGGTTCTCCGCCCCGATGATCTCGGTGGTTTCGGAGAAGAACGCCGTCCCGCCCGCCTTCACCACCGTGTCGAACATCGCGCCGACGGTCGGGTTCCCGGCGATTCCTGAGGTCGCGTCAGACGTCCCGCACTTCACGGCGAGGGTGAGCGACGAGAGCGGGCACGGGGTCCGCCTGAAGTCCGAGGCTTCGAGGATGAGCGAGCGGGCGGCCTTCAGCGCCGCGCCGATCATCCCGTAGCTTCCGCCAGACTCCGTGAGGTAGACGATCCTGTAGGGCTTCCCCGTCTTCTTCGCGTCCGCTTCGAACCGCTCGGGGCTCATGTTCTTATAGGCCGAGCTCGTGCTCGGCTTGATCGCGAGGAGGAGGATCGCGCCGACGTTCGGGTTCGCCATGAGGCCCGCCATCGTGCGTGCGATCGTCTCCCGGTCCCGCGCGGGTCGGCCCGTCTCGGCCGGGATCTCGAAATGCTTCGTCATCCGGGTCATCCGGGCGACGTTCGTCGCGATGAAGTTGAGCGAACGCACGACGGGGAGGATCAGGACGAAGTTCCGGGCGCCCGCCTTCCCGTCAGGCCGCATGTAGCCAAGGAAAGTCTCTTCCTTCATTTCGCTTCCTCCTCTCCGAGGTCGCCGCGGCCGCGGCAGCCTTCGATGTTGTGGACGTGGACAAGTTCCCCGGGCTCGATCGCGCGGGTCGCGCGGCCGATCGGGACCCCGTACTTCAGGACGACGTCCCCCTTCTCCATCCGCTTCGCGCAGATCTTGAACCCGAACGGGATCCTTTCCTTCGCCTCGACCGACTCCCCGTTTTTCTCGCGCCCGACGAGGAACTCGACCCGGTCCCCGGGTCCCGCCTCCTCGAGCACGGTCGCGACGGTGTCAGACGGCGTGAGCTTCAGTGCGAGCATGCCTCTCCTCCCTCTTTCAGCTGGATTGACGGGCTTCAACTCCGCTCGGGCAGAAGGCAGGGTGACGCAGCGCCCGGAGAGGAAGCCTCCGGTCCAAAGGTATACCCGATGCGTGTTCCGGGATCAAGAACCTGAGGTGAGGCAGGAAGGCGGGGAGAAGACGGAAAACGCGCGAAGTGAGCCGCGCGGGCGGGTTCGGAAATGCGGCTACCGGAACGTCGCTTCAGGCGTACGCGTGGCTCGGACGCTTGAGGAAGTGGCGGAAAGCGCGGCGAATGGTGCCCTTTTCGTCCGGCACGGTCTGCCAGCCTTCAGAGGAGGGATTCGACCGCTCAAGCACCCGGAACTGGTCCTGGCCTTCGGCGAAGAACATGTCGGCCCAGAGTTCGACGTACGGCGACTCGATCAGCTGGAAGCGGATCCCGGTCACCTTCTTCTCGTCCTCGGGGTTCGGGATCACGAGGGCTGCCATCGGCGTGAGGGCGTAGCGGTCCGACTCGAACGCGCGGATCGCGTCCTCGGCTGTCCGCAGATCCTGGCAGCTGTCGTTCAGTCCCATTTTTTCAGGCATACCGCAAACCTCTTCCCGCACCCCCGAAAGTCCGGTTTTCTGTCCGGACGAGAGGGCGATTCTTTCCGCCGCGAAGGGCGGACAATCTCCTGTCCACCCCTGATTCTAGCCTTTCCGTGTGCTTTTTCTATGTGCCGGGCAGTGAAAGAAGCCTATAGGCGGCCAGAGAGGAACGCGGCGCCGAGGATCAGCGCGGCGCCCGCCGCGCCCGCGAGCCCGAGGGGCTCCGCGAGGACGAAGGCGGAGAGAAGGATCGCGACGACCGGGTCGATGTAGCTGAGGACCGCGATCCGCTGCGCGCTCATCCGCGGAATCGAGCCGAAGTAGAGCGCGTAGGCGATGCCGGTATGGAGGACCCCGACCGCGAGCAGAAAGAGAAGGCCGGAAGCCCCGAGCTCGAGCCCCCCGAAGTCCACCGTGAGGAGCACGTAGGGCAGCGTGACGAGGGCGGCGGACGTGAGCTGCACAAGGGTCTTATCCCAGGCGGGCACGTCCTCGATCCTCTTGTTCACGAGGACGACGCTCGCGTAGAGGACGGCCGCCGCGACCGCGCAGAGGATGCCGCGGGAGTCGGCGAGCGTGGGAAGCCCGTTCTCAAGGACTCCGGAGACAAGCGCCATGCCGGCGAACGCCACCGCGGCGCAGGCGGTTTTCCCAAGGGTGAGCCGCTCCCGGAACGCGAAGGGCGAGGCGAGCATCACGAAGATCGGGGCGAGGTAGTAGCAGACCGTCGCGATCGCGACCGTCGTGTAGCGGTACGCTTCGAAGAGAAACACCCAGTTGAGGCCGATCAGGGCGCCTGAAAGGGCGAGCACGAGGCCCTTCCCGTGGAACGCGGCGGGGGAGATCCCCTTCCCGATCGCGAAGAGGAAGGCAAGGAGGAACCCGGCCCCGATGAAGCCGCGGGCGCAGGCGATCAGGGCTGACGGCGCGTCGATCCAGCGGACAAAGAGCCCGATCGTCCCCCAGATCGCCATCGCGGCGATGAAACCCGCTTCGCCTCCGACCCTCAGCCCCTTTCCTTCAGCCATGGCGCCCTCTCTCCTTTGATTCCCTTCCGGATGCCGGGAAGAGGGAGCCCTCCTCTTCGCCGCGGCACGCGTGGAGGAAATTATGCCTTGGGAGCGTCAGGCCCGTTCCCGCACCGGAAGACACTGCCTTTCCTCGCGGAAACCGCCTTCTCAGTTATTTTGGGGCGCCCGAAGGTGTGTTTCCGCCGATCCCCGCGAACAACCGGCTGATTTCACCAAGCGTCGCCTGCCGCCAGAGCCGGACCGCCTCGAACCCCTTTTCCCGATCGGCCGCCGCCGTGTCCGGCAAGCGCTCTTTCGGGAGCCATCCTCCGCGAAGGAACCAGCGAGCGGATTGGCCAGTGTCTGACCGGAGGAGCACCGGCTCCCCCGTTTCCGCCCGGAGGACTGAGAGGACGAAGGGCGACGCCTCAAACGGCGTCCCCGGTTCCGACCGGACCGCCCGGACGAGCGCCGGGATTTCGGCGAACGGCGCGACGATGTCGGCTACGAACCCGTAGCCGTGTTCCGTGACGACTCCATCCGCAAGTTCTGGCGGCGCCCTGAAGGGAAGCCCCGTGCGGTCGATCACCCGGAAGGGGTTCGGGACCGCTTCTTCCCCGGGACCCGCGCGCCGCGTGAAGTCGACCCCGAGGAGCCTGAGGGTCGCGAAGGAGCACCGAGCGATGCCCTCGTGGGGCCTCTCCGCCCACGCTTCCGTCTCCCGAAGCCGGTTTCCCGCGACCGGAACCGCGACGTGAAGGAACATGCCGTCCGGAAGGAACGAGAGGTCGGGGCCGTCGCCCGTGAAGGCGGGAACGCCGATTTTCCCGAGGGCCCGGGAAATCCTTCCGGTCATTCCGGCGGTTCCCATCTGGAAAGCCCGCCCGAAAGGAAGGCTCCGGTAGCCGAACGCGTTCTGGACCATGTCGCCGAGGAACGTGGTCGCGATGCTCCACCCGAAGCCTGGGTCCCAGGAGACTTCGAGGCGAGCTCCGTCGTCCTCGCCCCGCCACACGGCGTCCCAGCCTTCCTTCCCGCGGTCCTTCCCGAAAAACCCACCGGGGAATCCGGCTTCATCGCCGCTCCTGAATTCAACGAGAGGCCCCGCGACGAGCCAGTCCGGGAGATCCTCCCGTGACCGGACCCCGGCTCCCCTGAACCCGGTGCTTTTCCCAGACTCCGGATGCCCGAGCCCGTGAAGCGAGATCTCGGCCGGGACCGTGACTCTCCTTCCTTCCGGCATTTTCCTTTCCTCCTGCTTCCATGAAGAGGAACAAGGACGCCGGAGCGCCGGCTCTCCTCTTCCCTTCAGGAGGAATTTTCAGGCCCGGACCCAGAGGCGGCCCACTCGCCCGGGCCCGTATCCTGATCCCGGAGGCAATACCGGGCGGAACCGGAGGCTTAGGCGCGCGGCTTCGGCGTGTCCCCGCCCTCTTCGCCGTCCTCCTCGAGCCACGACGAGAAGAACCTCGTGAGCACCGGGGGGAAGGGCGCCGGGCGAAGGGGATTCCGCTTCACGCAGACGAGGCGGACAGATCCTTCCGTGAGAAGGTCCTCGCCCCGCCAGACGGACTGGGAGACGAGGCAGGACGCGTGCCGCAGCTCCTTCACGATCGTCTTCACGGTGAGCCGGTCCTCGAGCAGCGCCGGATGGCGGTACCGGATCGAGAGATCCGCGACCACCATGATGACCCCGGTTTCGTTCTCGAGCTCCCGCTGGCTCACGCCGAATTCGCGAAGCGAAGCGCTTCTCGCGCGCTCCATGAACTTCAAGTAGTTCGCGTGGTAGACCACGCCGCCCGCGTCCGTGTCCTCCCACTGGACCGTGACCGGGTACTCGTGCGGTTTCCTCAATTCCCCTGCCTCCGCTGATTTCCAATGCGGCAAGTATAAAAAACCGGACCGCCCTCCTGAGTTTGTCAGATAAATAGTTAAATTCGTGCTCTAATTATTTGAAATTAATAAAAATTAACGATTTATCTCATCGTCGGATATGTG
>CADBTW010000048.1 GCA_902797695.1 uncultured Sutterellaceae bacterium | reverse complement strand
GACACCCTTGCCTCTGGCTATGTGCTTGGTGCTACCTCCTGCACTCGGGACTTTCACCCGTTAGAACGCGCTCGTGCCGAGCGCACACGAAAGAAAGCGGCGGCAGGCCCGCGCCGGGGCCTCGCGCTTCCGGATGCCTCGTCCACGGGGCGCGTTTCCAAATGCAACTCCGCCTCCGCCCCGCCATGAGAAGGGAACAACTACTTTTGATGCTCAAGCGGCACCAGAGCATCCGCCTTCGTGAAGAAGGTCCTGTAGCCGAAAATCACGAAGAACGCGACACCGAGCGCGATTCCGCCGAGGATCGCGAGCATGATCCCCATTTGGTACTTGATCGCGGTAAGCGGGAAGGTTCCCGAAAGCAGCTGGCCCGTCATCATCCCGGGGATCGTCACAAGGCCCATCGTCATCATGTTGTTCATGGTGGGGAGCACCGCGCTGTCGAACGCGTCGTGCACCGCGTCGTGCGACGCCTGCCAGGGGGTCGCGCCGAGCATCAGCGAATTCTCGAGCTGCACCCGCTGGTCCCTGAAGCTCTTCGTGAGCGAGTTCGCGCCGAGCGCAAGCCCCGTCATGCTCCCGCCGAGGATCATGCTCGAAATCGGGATGAAGTACTGGGGATCGAACCACGGGCGGACACAGAGGACGGCGAGCAGGAAGAAGGCCGCTGAAATGATGTAGCCTGTCGCGAGAGACACGCAGAGCACTTCCTTCAGCTTCCGGGACATGGCGATCTTCACGCGCTTGATCGCGTTCCAGGTCGCGACGCTCAGCATGAAAAGGACGATGAGGAGGCTCATCCACCAGGACGGGTGGTCGAAGACGTACATGAGGACGTAGCCCATCAGCGTGAGCTGTATCGTCATCCGGAGCGTCGCGACGACGATCTGCTTCTCGCGCTTGATCCCGAACCACTTGAAGAGGACCAGGAGCGCAATCGTGAAGAGATAAGCGAGCGCGAGGCTCTGCACGGAAAGGTCCATCAAGGCTTCTTTCATGACAGGACTCTTGAAAAACAAAACACCCTATGACACCGCGTTTCTTCCCCGCCCCTTCGCCTTGGCGGGGAAGTTGTCCGGCAAGCCTTCTGATATTGCCAAAGGCTGGACAACCACCCGGGAAAGGTCGGAGAACCCGACCCCAAAAATCTTAATCCCTACGGAAGACTTCCTGAAGCGATGAATGCTTCCCTCGGCTGAGTTCTGGGAATCATCCGCCGGTTCCGCTTTTCCGTTCGTCACCTGAATTATTAAATTGAACGGGCACCCACGCCTCGCTCATCGCGGTATGAATCCTTGCAGGATTTCAGGAATCCGCTTCTCCCACAGGCCTGGAGAAGGATTCCACTGCGCTATCCAGCACCTTGAACGCGTCCATTGGACTCACGACAGCGAATCGGCTTCCGGGGTAGGCCCTCGCAAACACGAGGGGAACCCGCGCGTCCTTCTTCCCGCCTTTGGAGAACTTGCATTCGAAAGCCGTCAGCTGTCCATTCCTTTCTTCAAGGAAATCAATTTCCTTCTTTCCGGCAGTCCGCCAGAAGAACGCCCGGGCGCCGTCTTCCGCATAATCATGAAGCTTGATCCGCTCCATGACGAAGAGGTTCTCCCAAAGCGCCCCCCTGTCCGCACGGTTCGTGAGCGGGGAGAAATCCCCGAGAACCGCGTTGCGGATCCCGGTGTCGACAAAGTAGATTTTCTTTCCCTTCCTGAGTTCTGTAGCAACGCTCCTGCTGAATGACGGCAGGCGTTTCACGATGAAGCATTGTTCCAGAAGGTCGATGTAGCCGATTACGGTTGCCTTTGAGAGTCCGGATCGCTTACCGAGGCCTTCGTAGGTGACTTCCGACCCGACGCTTTGGGCGAGCAGCGTTACAAGGTTCATGAATGGAGTGGATTTGCGGACTCCGGCAAGCTCGAAGATATCCTTGAAAAGATAACCGTCAAGGATTTCCTGAAGCCTTTTCTCGGGCTTTGTCTCCGTAACAACCGCCGGATAGCAGCCGTAGATCATCCGATCACTGATCGTTCGCTGCACTTCAACCCAGGAGCTAGCCGTCGCGATCTCGGAAAGGGACAGAGGCCAGAGCCTGTAGGAATCGGTTCTTCCGACGGCCGACTCCCTGACACCACCGGAAAGCCTGAGTGAAGAAGATCCGGTGACCATGATCGTGCAGCCGGAACGGCGGTCCACCAGCCGTTTGATGATGAGGCCGATGTCGGGAACCTTTTGGGCTTCGTCGATGACGAGGAACTCTCGGGAAAGCAACATGGGAGTTGCGGACTCATCGCGAAGAAGCGCAACGTCGGAGGAATAGTCCCCGGAAAGGAACTGGGCTTCCCTCCCCTCCGCGAGGTGTTCGATCAGTGTCGTTTTTCCAACCTGCCGAGAACCGTAAATGACAAAGGCTCTTTTCTTGTCCTGCAGTGGAAGCACCTTCTCCAGAGTCCGTTCGACATACGACATCAAGGTCTCTCCAAGGAAAAGTTAATAATTCGGAAAGTATGATGACGAATTATGGCAATAATTCGGTAACTATGGTGGCGAATTATTGAGTTTTGAAACTTCAAAGCTTCTCCAAGCCTGTTTTCGTATCAAAGAGAGGCTGAATTTCGGAGACCTGCTATCTAGCCTGTCGTACGGCTTCCCCGCAGAAGCACGGCGCGTCTTCTGTCAATCCGTGGCGCGGAGAGAAAGGACCGGTTACCGGCCAGCCGCTTCCAGAAAGGACGGCCACGGGGCTGGCAGGAAAAGGCAGTTCCAACGTTCCCCAAAACGATTCAAGGTGCCCGGAAGAAGTCCTGCCCCCTCTGGCTCTTCTGGCATCCCGGGTTCCTGCCGCACCCGAAGCTTGTGCAGTTGGTAGCGGGAAAACGTTGGTGCAAAGGAAGGGGCCTGGCAAATGGATGTCAGGCTTCGTAGCCGTTCGTCCGGCCGGCCACGATGCGGACGATCGAATCGCTGAACAGGGCTGACACTTCAGGCGAATGGGTGACCACGATCATCTGCCGCCCCTTCTCGCGGCAGATTTCCCCCATGCGGGACATGACCCGGAGCTCGGTCGCCTTGTCGAGCGCCGCGGTGGGTTCATCGAGCAGATAGGTCTCGGCCCGCGTGAGAAGAAGCCTCGCAAAGCACGCGCGCTGCTTTTCGCCGCCCGAATAGCTTCCGCAGTGCATGGCGAGGGGCTTGTCGAGCCCCGCGTCGCGGAGCGCTTCGTTCATCTCGGCCTCGGTCGGCGGGGGATATCCCCCGAAGCGGCTCGGAAGACTGAGTTCCTCGGCGAGCGTTCCGCCATAGAGCACCGGGGTCTGACCGAGCATCGAAACCCGGCGTCTCAGTTCAGCGGGAGGCATCTCCGTGATCAGCTGCCCGTTGTACTCGATCGTCCCCGAATCCGGTTCGACGAGGCGGTTCAGCATCTTGAGGAGCGTGCTCTTCCCGGACCCCGACGGGCCGAGAATGCAGGTGACGGGACGGTCGAGGGTAAGCTCGGGGATGTCGAGTATTCCCTTGAACTTCAGATTCCTGATCGTGAACATGCGGCAGAGGCCCCCAGAAGTTTTCTTTCTTTATTGTCACGATTATCCGCCGGCTCCGCCCTTCCGGGAGCCGAGGGGCCGTTTTTCAGCCGGAACGATTCATCGGTCCGACCGCTCTCAACGAAGAGCGGTGCTGCAGGCATGCCGGCCAAAGAGAGCCTCTTTGAGATCGGCATGCGATCCTGCCTTCACTCTTTAATTGCTGTTTTCCTTTTCCCTCAGGCCGGTTCCGGCGCATAAAGACCAATGCGGCGGAACCTGCGATCCTGAAGGAACCCCCGTTGAAGGAACGGGGGCTGAGTGAAAGAACCGAACCTTCTCGGATTTCCGGAACCTACTTGCCGCGAAGCCCCTTCTCAAGCTTCGGGAACGAGTGGCAGTCGGCGCACATGAGCCTCGACTCCCCGTTCCAGGAGTGGCACGCGTTGCACTGGACCTTCCCCATGTGGTTCGCGTGGGGGTTCGGGCTCACGCCCTTCGTCGCGGCGGCGAGCGCGGTCCACCCGCCGTGGCAGGCGAGGCACTGCGCGGCGGCGGGCTCGGCCTTGAGCCCGAGCGACGCGTGCTTCGAAGAAATGCCGGCGGCGGAAGCGGTCCCGATCGCGAGCACGAGGGCGGCAACAGTCAAGAATTTCCTCATCATTTCGTTCCTCCGTCAAAGGCTCTTCGCGTAGCGGGCGGACTCCCTCCCGGCGATTGATCCGAAAACCGCGTTCGCGGTCTGGGGATTCACGCCGCAGAGCCCTGCGGACGCGCATTCGCCGACCACGTAGAGTCCGGGGAGGACGGTGCCCTGAGGAGTAAGCGCCTCGGTTTTGACGTTCGTGACGACCCCGCCGAACGTCCCCTGGATCCAGGGCTGTATTTCAGCCGCGTAGTACTTCCCACCGAAGGGGTTCGGGCCGATCGGGCGCCCGAAGTCCGCGTCCTTTCCGGCCGCGAGCATTTCCCTGTAGCGCTTCACGCCGGCCTCAAGCCCCGCAGGGTCGATTCCAGCCTTCGAAGCAAGCTCCTGCAGGGTCTCGGCTTCGAAAACCGTCCCTTCCTGAAGAAGCTGCCGCACTCGCAGAACCGCGTCCCGCACGGGGTCCCCGAAAATCAGCCATGCCCTGTGGCCCGGCTCCTTCCAGAGCCGCCTCGACTGCCAGTAGCCACCAAGCTCGTTGATGAGGCGGGAGCCGTCCCGACCGACCGCGATCGCCCCGGCGCGCACCGCCGTGATCAGGTTCCAGCGATTCCCATGGCTCTCGTGAACCGTCGGGTTTGCCTTGAAGACCTCCATGTCAGAAAGCGCCGCGCCTGCGGCTTCCGCCATCCTCTGCCCGTCCCCGCGGTCTGTCGGCGTGCAGTAGAAGCGGGCCTCGTCCCAGCCTTCGCCGATGTATTTTCGGATCATCTCCGGGTTCGCTTCGAACCCGCCGCAGGCGAGCACGACCGCCTTCGACTCGAACTTCCGCTTTCCCGCGGGGGTATCCGCTTCAACCCCAGAAACCCGCTTGCCCTCTTTCAGGAGCCCTGTCGCGCGGCAGCCGGTGAGGATTTCGACCCCGAGGCTCCTCGCACGGCTGTCGAGCGAGTCGATCAGGAGTTCGCCGAGGCGGTGGCCTTCCGTCACCCGGAGGAAGAACTTCATCGCGTGCTTCGTGGACCACCGGACCCCGAGGCTTGCGAGCCAGTCGGCTGCCGGTATCGCGCCGTCCGCGAGGATCCGGGCGGCGGCGGGATCCGCCTTCGTTTTCGTCGCGCCGGCCGTGGAAATGTAGAGGCGGTAAAGATCCTCGGGTGTCGTCGTGAAGCCAAGCGCCTTCTGGATCGGGTGGCCTGCGCAGCCGAAGATTCCGGTCGCGACACGGGACGCGCCCCCGACCCAGGTGTTCGCTTCAAGCATGAGGACCTTCGCGCCGGCTTCAGCCGCGCGAATCGCAGCGGCGTAGCCGCCCGCTCCCGTTCCGACAATAAGCACGTCGTGGGGCGCCGCGGCACGGGCCGCGGCCCACGGCGCCATGGAGGCGGCGCCAAGCGCGACCGCCCCCTTCAGGATCGCCCTGCGGCAGACTGTCTTTTCCATTCCTTTTCTCCTTATTCCGGGAATGGAGGATTTTTAAACCTGTGTGCCGCTCACAGGTCAAGCGGAATCCGTCCTGCGGCCGATCCGAACGCGGATCAGGATGCTGTAGCGGGTCTCTCCGCCCGTTTCCTCGACCGCGAGAAGCCGCCCCGTGGAGTCGTTGAGGAATCTCACCCCGAGCGAAGCCGCCCTTTCAAGGAGTGGCTCAAGATCCCGCCGCGAGATCGAGAGGAGATCGGAAACCGTGAGGTAGATGATGAGGAAGCGCCCTCCCGGAACCGTTTCGACCGGGGGATCGAGCCTGAGCCCGAGCGAATGCGCGTACGCCTCGGTCACCCCCACCCCAAGCCGGGTCGAATAGATTCCTTTGAAATCCAGATCGTTCAGTTCGCGCTTCGGGACGCTTACCGATATGTGCACGAAGGGGAAATTCGAGGCCCAGGCGGGAACCCGCCTTTTCGCCTCTTCGGAACCGGTCCCCTCTCCGATCGTATAGAGGCTGTAGATCAGCGGTCGGTCCACTTCTTCGACGAACCCCTTGCAGAGCGACGCCTTCTCGAGGAACCCGCGGATTTCCGCGAGGCGCCGCTTCCGTTCCTCGAGCTTCCGGATCTCCTCCTCGATCTCGTCCTCCCGCCGCCTGAGAAGCGACGCCTGCTCCTCCCGAGGCCTGCCTCCGAAAGCCCGAGCCTCCTTGAGCGAGAAGCCGAGGCTTCTCGCGACCCTGACGTTCTCGAGGAGCACGGCATCCGTCTCGTCATAAAGCCTGTAGCCGTTCGTCGGACTGACGAGAGGCTTCAGGAGCCCTGACCTCGAGTAGTAGCGGACAACGTCCGGGCTTACGCCGAGAGAGTCTGCGAGCTGCTTTACGGTAAGCATTTTCCTGAGATGGCCTGAAAGAGAACCGAATCCAAAGGGGCCGCGAAGGGCATTCCGGAGAGCACGGCCCAAAAACAGTTTACGGCAGGCTCCTGAAAAGCTGAAGGAATTCCTGCCCTGCCGCCTTTCATCCTGTGTCCCCGGTATGGATGGTGAAAAGCGGGAACCGTTGCCGAAGCACTGCTACCAGCTGAAGCGAAGGGAAAGGCCCGGTGCCTGAGGGGAAAGGCTGAGGTATTGCCTCGAGACCCTCATTCCTTCCGGGCTAGACTTTGCAGAAGTTCAAATCCAATAGACCAGCTCCCCAAAGCCATGACGCTCCCGCAACCGAAAACCCTGCACACCGTAAGCCACTGGGGCGTCTTCCGCGCGGAATGCTCCGGAAAGACGCTCAGGCTCGAACCGATCGAGTCCGACTCCCGGCCGACCCCGAACATCCGGGCGCTTGAACGGCTCCCCTTTTCAGGGAGCCGGATTCTCTGGCCGGCCGCGAGAAAGGCTTTCCTCGAAGGGAAGACCGGAGAGGAACTGAACCGCGGGCGGGGCCTCCCCGGGGACGAATGGGTGCGACTTTCCTGGAGCGACGCGCTGAAGATCGCCGGCAAGGCCCTGAACCAGGTCTACGACAGCTACGGCCCGTCCGCGGTTTTCGGCGAATCCTACGGCTGGAAGTCGTCAGGATCCGTTAATGCCGCGACCTACCTCGTGCGGCGGCTCCTCACGCTCCGCGGCGGCTACGTCCACGGGGAGAACAACTATTCGAATGCCGCGATGAGGCGAATCCTCCCCTACGTGATCGGGAAGGCCTACCCGAAGCCGCAGAGCTTCGACGTGGTCCTTAAGAACACCGAGCGGCTCGTCCTCTGGGGCGCGGACCCGTCCGTCACGAATGACATCGACTGGTACGGGGCGACCCATACGTCTGCCGCGTGGTACCGGGCGCTTGGGGAAAAGCCCGGCGTGAAGACTTACGCCATTAACCCCCTCCTCCCCCTCACCGCGAGGGAGCTCGGTTCGGACTGGATCCCGGTCCCGCCCGGGACCGACTGCGCGCTGATGCTCGGGATGATCCACGCGCTCGTCACGGAAAAGCTCGCTGCCGAAGCCTTCATCCGGACGCATGTCGCCGGGTGGGAAAAGTTCCTCGGCTACGTCCTGGGGAAGGAGGACGGCGTTCCGAAGACCCCGGGGTGGGCAGAAGGGATCACCGGGGTCCCCGCCGCCCGGATCCGGGACTTCGCTCTCGACCTCGCACGGCACCGCACGCTCCTCGTCCTCGGCTGGGGGCCGCAGCGCGCAACGTACGGCGAACAGTTCCACTGGATGGGGTACGCGCTCGCCGCCGCGCTCGGGCAGCTCGGGCTCCCGGGCGGAGGGCTCGAGGTCGAGTACCACACGGGATCCGCCGGTGACCCCGTCACCCGGGGACCCTTCGCCGCCCACTTCCCGGTCCCGAAGGAACCCGCACTGCCCCCTTCCCAGCCGTTCGAAGGCAGCCGAGTGATTCCGGTCGCGCGCTTCGTCGACGCGATCGAACACCCCGGGAAACGGATCCGGTTCGACGGAGCCGACGTCACCTACCCCGACATCCGGGCGATCGTCTGGGCGGGCGGAAACCCCTTCGCCCACCAGCCTGACACGATGCGGCTCGAGCGCGTCTGGGGAGAGTCGAAGATCGAACTGCGGCTCGTCGTCGACTCCTTCTGGACCGCGACCGCGAAGCACGCGGACATCGTGCTTCCCGCCGCGACCTTCCTCGAACGGAACGACCTCGCGACCGCGGGGCAGAACGCCCGCGGAATCCTCGCCGCGATGAACCGCTTGGTCCCGCCCCAGGGCGAATCCCGGAGCGACTACGAGATTTTCTCAGGGCTCGCGCGCGAGCTCGGGATCGGGCCGGCCTTCACGGAGGGGCTCTCGGAAGAGGAGTGGCTGCGGAGGCTCTACCGGGAAACACGGGCTGCGGCGAAGACCCGCGGCACGGAACTCCCCTCCTTTGACGACTTCTGGAAGGAAGGGCTCTTCCGGTTCGAGTCGACCGAGGCTGAACGAAGCTACGTCGACTTCGCGGCCTTCAGGAAGAATCCGCTCGGGAACCCGCTCGCGACCGAATCCGGGAAAATCGAGCTCTGGTCGAACGTCATCAGCGGCTTCTCCGAGCCCGGCTGCCCGCCGCACCCCTCGTACCTCGCGCCGGGAGAAGGGTGGGAGGCGAGGACGGACGAGTTCCCGCTTTCCCTCGTCACGCCGAAAAGCACGAAGCGGCTCCACGCGCAGCTTGACCCCTTCGCGAACGAGGACGCTGCGGGGGTCCAGCACCGCGAGCCCCTCCTCATCCACCCGAAGGACGCGGCGGCCCACGGCATCACGGAAGGCGACCTCGTCCTCGTCCGAAGCAGGCGGGGCGCGGCGCTCGCGGAGGCGAAGCTTGAGCCCGGGATCATCCGGGGCGTCGTCGCGCTGCGGCACGGGGCGTGGTTCGATCCCGAAATGGTTTCGGACGAGGAAATCGACGTCCACGGAAACGCGAACACCCTCACCCCTGACGAACCGACCTCAGGCCTCGCCTGCGGGAACGTCTCGAACACCGCGGTCGTTTCAGTCGCCCGGTGGACCGGCTCGGTACCCCCGATCCGAGCGTTTGACTCCCCGAAGCTCTTTAATAGATAATTAATATCTAATTAATAAGTTAAATATATTAACTATTAAATAAAATTTCGCGAGCAACCATTTGTTATTCATCAGAAAATTCGCAGTTTCCGGGATTTGAAAGGGAGGGATTTTAACCGACTATTCCCGTCATTCACCGGAAGAAAGGGATGGCGCGCGACGAAACCCGGGGAAGCGGTCCAAAAACAAGAAAGGGCAGCCCGCAGGATGCGCCTGACACCTCTTTTCCTCCGCCTTTCCCTAGGGACGGGCGGGTTCGTCAAGAAGCCACTCAGCGTACTTGCCGAAACGCTTCCGGAGCCAGGCCGTGATCTTCTGCCACGCGAGCCACGAAATGAAGGTCGCGATGACGAGCGCGATGAAGGCGTAGACATATCCCTTCGGCCCCGAGACCCAGTCGGGCGGAATCAGGCGAAGCGGCCCGTTCGGGGCAAGGAGATAATGCAGGAAATAGCGCCATACAAGAACAAGGAAAACTGCGGCAATGACGGATGCGCCGTAGTCAAGCAATTCCTTTTTCATTCCTTTTTCCTCCTTCTTCCATCCCATTATGCGCCCGGGAAAAGGAAGGAGAGAGGCGGATCATCACTGCCAGCACTGACTTCCCCATGAAGGAAACTGGGGGCGGCGAATCGTTCCCGGGGCAAGAACCCGGATTGCCCTGATCCATTTTTTATGAAAGAAAATAACCAAGTGACAAAATCCTTGGCTCTGCAGTGTTCTTGAAAACCTGCAGCCGCTCCCTTCGCTCAAT
>CADBTW010000047.1 GCA_902797695.1 uncultured Sutterellaceae bacterium | reverse complement strand
GACACCCTTGCCTCTGGCTATGTGCTTGGTGCTACCTCCTGCACTCGGGACTTTCACCCGTTAGAACGCGCTCGTGCCGAGCGCACATGAAAAAGGCGGCAGGTAACCTGCCGCCTCTTTTGTCATTCCACGTGCATCCCGGCCCGAATGCCGGGTGAAGCTGCTATGCCTTCAGGTATTTCCTGAAGAACGCTTCGAGCCGCTCGAACGGAATCACCTTCAGGTTGTCGTAGAGGTCGGTGTGGTCAGCGCCGGGAATTTCAAGAAACTCCTTGTTTCCGCCCGATAGTTTCTTGAAAAGGCCCTTCCCCATGTAGAGGGAGTGCGCCTTCGACCCGTGAACCATGAGGACCGCGGACCGAAGATCCTCCGGGTGCACGAGAAGCTCGGAATTGAAGAGGTTCTGAAGCCCGGTTGAATTCCAGCCCGCGTTGCTGTTGAGGGAGCGCTTGTGGTAGCCGCGGGGCGTCTTGTAGTAGTCGTAGTAGCGCTTCACGAATTCGGGAGCGTCCGCGGGAAGGGGATCAACGACACCCCCGGCCCGCTTGAAGGTGCCGGCGCGGTAGTCCGCCGTCCGCTGCGCCGCGATCGCCTTCAGCGCCTCTTCGCGCCCCGCCGCGGTTCCCTTGTCGAAGTAACCGTTCGCCGTAACCCGAGGCATGTCGTAAGGAGTGATCGAAGCGGTCGCGCGGATCCGGGGATCAAGCTCAGCCGCGTTGAGGCAGATCCCGCCCCAGCCGCAGATCCCGATGATTCCGATTTTCTCCGGGTCGACGTCCGCGCGGTTCGAAAGGAAGTCGACCGACGCCATGAAGTCCTCGGTGTTCAGGTCCATCGAGGCGACGTTTCTCGGGAAACCGCCGCTCTCACCCGTATAGGAGGGGTCGAACGCGATCGCGAGGAACCCGCGCTCGGCCATTTGCTGCGCGTAGAGGCCGGAAGACTGTTCCTTCACGGCGCCGAACGGCCCGCAGACAGAAATCGCGGGAAGCTTCCCACTGGCGCCCTTCGGCTTATAGAGGTCCGCCGCAAGCGTGATCCCGAACCGGTTCCTGAAGGTCACCTTCGAATGGTCGACCCTGGGGCTCAGCGCAAATGTCTTGTCCCATTCCTTCGCGAGGACGAGCTTCTCTTCATTCATGTTCAGTGCTCCTGCGGCGCGCGACGCAAGGACCGCCGCGCCGGCGGCGCCTGCCGCGAGAACGCCGCGGCGCGTGATGGCTTTGGTCATACCGGTGCTCCCTTTCGCAATTAAACCAGTGGAAAAGGAAAAGCTCGCCCCAAGCTTCATGAACGCGCTTTTCCTTAGGATTTCAGAATATTATTTTTAAATTTTAGAAATATCCAATATTGATTTATTATCATCAGGTATCGGAATTTATTATTCCAAGGGCCAAAAAGAGGAAGTGCTAAATGGACCTTCGGCAAATGCGCTACTTCCTCGCGATCGCTCGCGAGGGGAACTTCACCCGTGCTGCCGCCCGGATACATGTCTCGCAGCCCGCGCTCTCAAAGCAGGTTCAGGACCTCGAGGAGGAGACCGGCACCCCGCTCTTCTACCGCCGAAGCCACGGGGTGGAGCTCACGGCGGCCGGCCGCCTCATGCTGAAGCGCGCATCCGACATCGTGGAGCTCGTCCGGAAGACCGAGGAGGAGTTCAACAGCCTCTCGGACTCGGAGCAGGGCGACATCTATATCGGAATCGGCGAAGCGGAGACGAACCGGGGGATATTCCGCTGCATGAAGCGGCTCCGCGAAAGGCACCCGCGGTTCCGGTTTCATCTTTCGACCGGGAACTCCGAAGAGCTCCTCGGGCGAATGGACCGGGGGCTCCTCGACTTCGCGGTGGGCTTCGTGATGCCGGACCCCGCGAAGTACGACTCGATCGAACTCGGGGGACGTGAGCCCTGGGGCGTCCTCATGCGGGAAGAGGACGCCCTCGCGTCGAAGGCATCCGTCACTCGGGACGATCTCCGGGACCTTCCGCTCATCCTTTCCCGGGAAGGATTCCGGGACGACTACCCGAAGTGGTTCGGAAAAAAGCTTGCCTCGCTCACCGTCGTCGCGGACCTCGACCTCGCCTATGGGGCGAAGCAGATGGTGGAGGAGGGGCTCGGGTATCTCGTCACCTTCGACCGGCTCTTCGAAACGGGCGGGACCACCGGGCTCGTTTTCCGGCCGCTCGATCCCCCGCTCGTCTGCCGCTCCTACCTCATCTGGCCAAAGTCCGAGATGTTCTCGGCTGCGGCGGGGCTCTTCCTCGAAGCCTGCCGGGAAGCGGCCGGGCCCGAAACCAGGGAAGCGTGAAGCCGGCGGGCCGGCCTTTGACACCAGTCCGTGCATTGCCCGCGAAAGAAGAGTGAGCGCCGCGTCCGAAGGAAGCGGCTACATCGTCGTATGGTTTTTGGGCACCTTCAGGATCCGGCCGCCGACGTAGTAGGTGTTCTCGGTCACGTAGTGGAGGGTTCGCCTGAATCCCTCCTCGAAGCTGGAACGCCCGTCGTCCCAAAGTTCTTCCTTCACGCGGACCGCGACCGCCTTCCCGATGCAGACGCCTGTCTTCGCCGCGACCTCGGGATCCGTGAGCTCGCACTCGATGTAGGCGAGGGCGTCCGGCATCGCCCTGATCCCGAGCCTCGGCGTCTCGACCGGGGTGATTCCGGCCCAGGCGAACTTGTCTCCGGTCTCGGCGCCGTGCCGGGAGCCCACCTTGTTGATCTCGCGGATCTTCGTTTCGTCCGGAATCGAAACCACGAATTTCCCGGTTTCGAGAATGTTCTTCGTCGTCGTGTGCGGAAGGTCGAGCACGACGAGCACTTCATCCGCCGCGAACGGAGTGTTCCAGGCCGCGGTCATCACGTCCGGGACACCCTCCTTCGAAACCGTGGAGACGTTCACGATCTGGCCACCCGACGTGAGACGGTTAGCGCAGTGCGGGCTGAGTTCCTTGTACATTTCGTTCTTTCTCTTCCTGAAAAACCGGATCGCGCCTCCCCGGTTTCCCGGGAAGGGCGCGGGTTAAAACTCTCAGAGCGACGCCCGGAGGATCTCGATCACGCCATCGCGGTCGATCGGCCGGAAGGCGTTCCCAAGGGGCCACCAGTGCTTCAGGACGTGGTCCGCCATGTCGCCGAAGTGCGCTTCGTCGATCCCGAGCTCGGAAAGCCTCGTGTGAAGGCCGATCTTCCTGAAGAATTCCGCCGTGAGGTCGATCGCGCGGCGGGCGTTCTCCATTTCGCCCGCCTTCGGGTCGAGCCCCCAGACCCGGACGCCGTACTGGGCAAAGCGATAGGCGGTCTCGGGAGAAAGCGTGTAGCGCATCCAGTGCGGCGTGATGATGGCGAGGCCTTCGCCGTGCGTGATGTCGTACCAGGCCGAGACCTCGTGCTCAATACCGTGGCAGGGCCAGGGTGAAGGGGTCCTGCCGATCGAAAGCAGCCCGCAGCAGCCGAAGGAACTCGCCATCATGAGGGAAGCGCGCGCGTCCTCGTCCCCCGGGTTCGCGATCGCCTTCGGGGCGTTTTCGATCACGGTGCGGAGCATCGCCTCGCAGAAGCCGTCCGTGAGCTCGTTTCCGTCCTTCACGATGTAGGACTCGAACGTGTGGCTCATGATGTCCGCCGCGCCCGCCGCGGTCTGGAACGCGGGAACCGTGAACGTGTCCTCGGGCTCCATCACGGACGCGACCGGGAAGAGCGCCGGGGACATTATCGGAAGCTTCTCGTCGGTCTCGGGGTTCGAGATCACGCCGCCCGCGTCGTATTCGCTCCCCGTCGCCGCGGTCGTGAGGACCGTGAAGATCGGGAGCGCCCGGCCGATCTTCGAATGATCGAGCACGAGGTCCCAGGTATCACCCTCGTAGGAGACACCGGCCGCGATCGCCTTCGTCGCGTCGAGGACCGAGCCGCCCCCGACCGCGAGAAGCACCTCGATCCCCTTCTCGCGGCAGAGCCCGACCGCGCGGCGGATCGTCCCGATCTTCGGGTTCGGCTCGATACCGGAAAACTCCGACACCTCGAACCCGGAGAGGGCCGCCTTCACTCGGTCAAGGAGCCCCGTGCGCTTGACGCTTCCGCCGCCGTAGACGATGAGGACGCGCTTCCCGCGCCCTTCCATCAGCCTGGGGAGCTCGGAGACACGCCCGCGGCCGAAGACGAGGCGGGTCGGAAGATAGAGGTCGAACGAATGCATTTCAGGATTTCCTTTTCAACAGTCAACTACTTGTTAAAACCTTCCCGGGAGAGCCAGCCCTTCAGCGCCGCTTCCGGATTCGAAGCGTCCGCAGTGTGGATGAGGAGAACTTTCTTCACGTCAGCTTTCGGGAGAAGCTTCGCGAGGTCGGAAGTGATTCCGGAAGCCGGGGAAGAAGCCGAGGTCGCGACCGGAAAAACGCGCTTCCCCTCAAGCGGATGGTCCATGAGGAAGGTTCGCATCGGGACCGAATAATGCCCCCACCAGAGGGGCGACAGGATGAAGACGTTCCGGTAGCCGGAAAGGTCCGGGATCGCGGTCTTCAGCTCCCTCCTCTTCCAGGCCTCCACCTCGGCCCGGGCGATCTCCGTCATCGCGTCGTAGTCGCGGGCGTACCGGTCGCGCTCCTCAAGCCTGAGGAGGGGCGCGTTCCCGACAAGTCCCTGGAGCGCCCGGGCGATTCCTTCGTTCGTTCCGGTCCGCGTGTAGTAGATGATGATCGAGCGGCCCCGGGCCTGGGCCGCGGGTACTGCGGAAACCGCAAGGGCGAGGGCGGCGAACCGGGCAAGGTCCCGACGGGAATAAAGGCGTTCCATCTTTTTCTCCAGAAAAGCGAAAGGGGATTCCGATTCCTCTGACAGATTGAAATATAGTGTCATGAAAATGACGAAAACACCGTTTTTATCCGAAAAATTTGCCTTTTTCTTCCAAATTCGTTTTTAACAGTTCTCCTGTCTAGAATCTTTGCAAGGGGACGGCAGCCAATACCAGAACAAGTTTCGACGGCGGCCACGAACGGCAAGGTCAAGGAGAAAGGTGATGCAGGACTGCACGGAAGAGATGCTGGACGACATCGCGGCAATCGCGCGGCGCCTCGCGCCCGGGCCAGGTGTCCGGGAAACCCGCGTCCCGGGACTCACGGTCCGGAGGCTTGAGGACGACCTACCGATCAGCTGCATGCCGGACCATCTTTCGGCCTCCCTCATCCTCGAAGGGAGCAAGGAGTGCGCTTCAGGGGACAGAGCCTGGCGCTACACGCGGGGCGAATCCCTCGTTTCCGGGATCGAGACCCCGACCGTCTTCCACGCAATCGGAGCGTCGCCCTCGCGCCCCTTTCTCACGCTTTCCCTCCGGATCGACATCCAGACAGTCGCCGAGTTCGCTTCCCGCGCGAAGATCCTCCCCTCCGACTCCGAGGTGCGCTCGCCCGCCTTCGTGCTCGAGGCGACGGAGGATCTCGTCTGCGCGTTCCTTCGGCTCGCGGAGCTGACAGAGCGCCCCGAGGACGCCGAGTTCCTCGCCCCCCTCGTCATCCGCGAGATCCACTACTGGCTCCTCAGGTCGCGAATCGGTCCCAAGCTCCTCTCGCTCGCGTCGTCCGGCACGCGAAGCTACGCGATAGCGGAAACCACGGCGTGGCTCCGGGGGCATTACAGCGAGCCGGTCGGAATCGAAAGCCTCGCTGACCGCGCCCACATGTCGCCCTCCTCCTTCTACCGGCACTTCAGGCTCCTGATGGGGATGAGCCCGCTCCAGTACCTGAAGCAGCTGAGGCTCTACGAGGCGAAGCGCCTCCTGCTATCGGAAGGCCTCCGGGTGTCGAGCGCCGCCTGGCGCGTGGGGTACGAAAGCCCGGCGCAGTTCGCCCGGGACTACCGGAAGCTCTTCGGGGACTCGCCCCTCCGGGATACCCGGAGGAAGGGCGAGGCGGTTCCCGCCTGATCTCCCAAATAAGAAGCTAGCTCCCGGGCCGGATCCCGGCTCGCTCGAGCGCGGCGAGGATCTCCTTTTCGCTGTGGACCCGGAGCCTCTTGTAGAGGTTGTTCCTGTGGCCCTGCACAGTGCGTTCCGAGAGCCCGAGCCGCTCCGCGATCGCGCGGTTCTGAACCCCCTCCGCAATGAGGCCGAGGATTTCCCCTTCGCGCGGGCTGAGTCGCGCGAGCTCGGCCCGGAGCTCTTCCGGCGCGAGTTCCCCGCGGGACCGGGCGAGCGACGCCGAGCAGGCGCGCTCGATCGCGGCGAGGAGCCGCTCGTTCTCGACCGGTTTCTGCAGGAAGTCGACCGCGCCCTTCTTCTTCGTGTCGACCGCGGTGTCGACGGTCGCGTGCCCGGTGAGGAAGATGATCGGGACCCCGATCCCGCGCTCCGCCATCCGCTCCTGGAGCTCGAGCCCGGTCATACCCGGCATCCGGATGTCGAGCACGAGGCAGCCCGGCACTCCGGGCGCGTCCGAGGTGAGGAATTCGGATGCGCTCGGGTAGACCGCCGTTTTCCACCCCTTGCAGCGCAGCATGAAGGATTCCGCGTCCCGGACCGCGGGATCGTCGTCCACGATACGGACGAGGACTTCTTTCTTTTCGCCAGGCTGCATCTTTCTCTCCTTCCTTCTGCTATGCCTTTTCACCATCCCGGTCGAGCGGAAGCCGGATCCGGGCCTCGAGCCCGCCCCCCGGGTTCGGCAGGAACTCGATTCCGCCCCCGGTGCTTTCCGCGATCGAAGAGGCGATCCCGACCCCGAGCCCGAGGCCGGTTCCCTTCGTGCTCTCAAGCGGCGACACGATCCGGGAAACGTCCTCCTCGGTAAGCGGCTTCCCCGAATTCCTGATTGAAAGGAGCGCGGTGCCGCCGTGGGATCCTCCCTCGATCCGGATTCTCGGATCCGGGGTTTCAAGCGCCGCTTCAAGCGCGTTCTTCAGGATGTTCCAGAGGAGGAGCTCGAGTTCGAGCGCGTCCCCCCGGACGACGAGCGGTCCCGCGACGTCCGACTCCACCTTCGCGCGCTCGATCCCCTTCGCGCGGAGCTCGGAAAGGACCTGGCGAAGCGTCGAGGCGAGGTCGACCCGGTCCGAGCGCGTGCCGCCGTGCTTCGCGTAGCTCCGGACCTTCTCCACGATCGCGATCGCGCGGTCCGTCTGCGCGATCGACTTCCGGCAGCACTCCTGCAGCATCGCGCGGTCGGGCTCGTCAGACTTCAGGAGCTCCGCCGCCCCCTCCCCATAGTAGCGGACGGCGGCGAGCGGCTGCGCGAGCTCGTGCGAGATCATGCTTGAAAGCTGCGCGACGACATTCAGCTTATGCATCCGCTCCATCCGTTCGTTGAGGGACGAGAGTTCGCGCGCCGCGGCTTCCCGCCCCGCTTCCTCGGCCCGCAGCTCCTCGGTCCGCCGCCGCACGAGGGTGTCCGAGCGTATCGCGTGGAGTGCGAGCCCCGCGATGAGGAGAAGGATGAAGAGAAGCGCCGTGCGGTGTTCCGTCACCCAGCTCCTGAAGGTCGCCTCGCGGAGATGGGCGTAGGGCCCGAGCTTCAGGAGCCTGTAGGCGCGGTCGACCGGGGTGAAGTCGGTCGCGATGCTCCAGTAGTCCTCGCCCCCCTTCATTTCGAGAAGCGTCTGGACCGCGTCGCGGGCAAGCCGCGGGCTTACGCCATTCATGACGGCGAGCGTATGGCCCGGGTAAGCGTCAGTGGTCGCGAGGCACCCGATCCCCGGCTTTTTCTCCGCGTCGAGGAGCCGGTACTTCTTCCGCTCATCCTCCGGCCACGATTCCCAGGCGCAGGCCGGGATGATTGCCGCGTCCGCGTTCCCGTTCGCGAGCTTCTCCATGATGGGTTCGACGTACGGGGCGCCCGCGAAGTTGACCCGGCTGAAGAACCGCTCGGGATCGAACCCCCGGCGCGCGACCTCGGCCATCGCGATCCGGTAGCCGATGAAGGCGGTCGGGTAGCTCGCGGAAAGGACCTTCCCCTTGAGGTCCGCGAGGTCCTTCGCGGGGCTCTCCGAGCGGACGACGAAGGCCGCCGCGTCGCTCCGGTTCGGATCAGGGCGCCGCGCGCTCACGAGCGTCGCGAGGTTGCGGGCGCCGTAGGGTTTAGCTAGTCGAAGAAAAATCTTCCAAATTTGTCATTCGCTGTGCAGTGGTTCGGTGGAGTCATGGAAAAATGGTCCTGAG
>CADBTW010000046.1 GCA_902797695.1 uncultured Sutterellaceae bacterium | reverse complement strand
TCCTGGGATTGCTTTCTTAAAAACTAGGGTTTGGAGCGCCTACGAACAGCTGGATACCTACTTTCCCACTAAACCGTGATGAACCGCACCCTCCAGGCCTTTGATTTTCAGAATGTCATTCCTTAAGATATCCGACGGACAGCGACCGGATGACATTTCGCTCTCGGGGAGATGGTGCATTCCTCCGAGTTGAGTAACAGAAAGCTCCGATTGCAAGGCCGCACCTCTTTCGGCAACGCCAGCACTAAGCGACCAAAGACCAGTGACGGCCTTCCATTCCAGCTTGTTCCTGGAACTTCAACTCTAGCCTTTACTGGCATTCCGCTTGCAGGTTCTTCCATCCAAACCACGGCATTCAGCCACTGAGCTCTCCCACCGATCGTCCTACGACACCTTAGGAATGTCTTCCCAACGGGTCGTGTAGCAGGGGGAGAGGAGCCCGCGCGACATCTGCCACTTGTCGGACGCGATCGAGCTCCCGGTGACGAGCGCCCCCTTCCCGTAGCGGCGGTTCACGGAATCAAGCGTCCGCATGAGGGCGCGGCTCTTCTCCTCGTCCTCCTTCGTGAAGAGGTCGGGCTCGATCCGGTCCGCGTCCTCGAGCCCTGCGAGCATCACCCCGGCCTTCCTGATCTCGAACCCGTCCCGCCACTTCGCGCGGACGACGGACTCGGCGGCTGAGGTGAGCTTCAGCGTGTCCGCGGTCGGCCGCCCGAAGATCGCGGCGCCCTGCGCGAAGTACTGCGGCGTCCTCGCGCTGAAGGGGTTCGTCTGGAAGAAGACCTCGACCACGGTCGCCGCCATCTTCTGGGTTCTCAATATCCGCGCGGCCTCGGCGAGGTGGGTCGCGACCGCGGCTTCGACGACGGCCCGCTCCTTCGTCGGCTTCGCGAAGGACCGCGACCGGAGGATCTGCTGCTTCGGCGGCGCCTCGACTTCGAGCGCGAGGCACGATTCCCCGTTCAGTTCCGCGTGCGTCCGCTCTAGCGTCACCCCGAACTGCTTCCGGACAAGCGACGCGGGGAGGCGCGAGAATTCGAGCGCCGTCCGGACGCCCTGCTCCTCAAGGCGCGATGAGATCCTCCGCCCGATCCCCCAGACCTCCTCCACGGGGACGAGCGACATCGCGCGGACCTGGCGCTTCGCCTCGAGCGACTCCCAGTCGAGGACGCCGTGAAGGCCCTTATAGGTCTTCGCGAGGTGGTTCGCGAGCTTCGCGAGGGTCTTCGTGCGGGCAGAGGAGACGCAGGTCGGGATTCCGATCCACTGAAGGACCCGGCTCCGGATCGTGGTGAGGAGCTCTGTCGTGTCCCCCGGCATCCCCGTGATGTCCATGAAGCACTCGTCGATCGAATAGGGCTCGATCGCGGGAACAAGGCCCCCGATCGTCCGCATCATGCGGCCCGAGATGTCGGCGTAGAGCTCGTAGTTCGAGGAGAACGGGATCACCTTCCCGCTCTTCACGAGGTCCGCGATCCTGAAGGCGGGCGTTCCGTTCTTGATCCCGAGCGCCTTCGCTTCCGCGGATCGCGTCACGACGCAGCCGTCGTTGTTCGAAAGGACGACGATCGCCTTCCTCGTGAGGTCGGGGCGGAAGATCCGCTCGCAGGACGCGTAGAAGGAGTTCGCGTCGCAGAGCGCGAAGAGCTTTCGTGCCATCGGTCGCGTGCCTCCTTCCCGCCAATGCTTCCAGCCCGGCTTCGTGCCCGCGGGGGGAGAGCCTTTGGAAGCCGGGAGTTCCGTTCTTTCCTCTTCCAGAAAGAGGGAAAACAGCCCCGGCGCCGTTCCGGCCGGGGCGAAAAAGGACCAGGGGCCTCAGACCTTCTTCACGACGAAGGTGACGACCCCGATCATGCACCACTCCTCGGCGTCCTTCGGACGGAGGATCGGGTAGCGGCCGGAGGAATTCTCCGGGTGCAGCTCGATCTCGCCATTCACGATCCGGAGGCGCTTCACCGTGAAGTCGGTGTCGATCCGGACGATCACGATCTCGCCGTTCCGCGGGGTCTTCGAGCGGTCGACGATCAGGGTGTCGCCCGGGGTGAGCCCGGCGTCGATCATCGAGTCGCCGGTCACGTTCACGCAGAAGGTCGCGTCCGGGTTCGGGGCGAGGAGCTCGTTGAAGTCGAGGCCGTCCTCCTTGTAGTCGCTCGCGGGGGACGGGAACCCGGCCTGCACCCCTTCGAGGAAGAAGTCGACCTTGTAGTGCGTGGGGTCGTTCGTGACGGGCCAGGCGGGCGTCGTGCAGCCGTCAAGCTTCATCTTGTTCCCGTCGATCGGGTTCGCCTGGAGCGTCGCTCCGACGCGGTTCAGCACCTCGCGGAGCCACTCGCGGCCGCCCGCCGTGTCGTACGCGAGCTTCTGGTCCGGGGTGACGTTCACCTGGAGCTTCGCGCGGAGGCCATGGCCCTTCCTGCCCGCGCCCGGACGGTATCCGCCCCAGCCCGGGTGCAATTCCTTGTTGCTCTTCTTCTTTTTCCTTCCAGCCATCTCTTCAAACCTCCGTCACCTTTCGGGAGCGATCGACTAAAATATTGGAACGGCCTGAAGGGGCAGAATTCCGGGGCCGCCGGGCTTTGCCCGTAGCATCTCGAACTGGATTACCCCTTCTCTTTCAAGATGAAAGAATATCACCAATGATCCGGCATCGCAAGAACTGCCGGATCAAGCCCTGTCTCCGGGCGTTCCGGGAAGTACAATCCGGTTTTCCTCACCCGCCGATCCCGTTCAAGATTTAAGAAAATGAAGAAGCTTTTCGCCGTTTCCGCTGCCGCCCTCCTCCTCGCGCTCGCTTCCGGGTGCTCGTCCACCGTGCAGATCGAGAAGCCCGCCGCGCATTCGGGCGAAGCGTCCGGGACCGCGTCCTTCGGGGACCATCTGGCAAAGGCGATCTACGCCTGCGACAACGGCCGGACCCTTGACGTCGTCTACGTGAACACCGCGTCCGGAAACGCCTGGGCCGTGATCACGCAGCTTGACGAGCTGATCCCGATGGCGGTCACGACTTCCGCCTCAGGCGCCACCTACAAGGCGATCAACTCCGCCTACACCTACAGGCTCTATACGAAGGGGGACGAGGCGATGCTTGAGGCGGACGGCTCTCCCCTCCTCTCCGGCTGCAGGCGGCAGTAGAAAGGAACGCCTCCCGGGAGCCTGCGGCAGAAACTTCCAGGCTGTTACCTTACGGACGCAACCATACAGGTTGTGAGGTTACCGCCCGCAAGGAAGCCCTCTTCCATTCTGGAAGAAACAGTACCAACGGCGGTCCCCGGGCCTTTGGAGGAAATTTCCTCTTTTTTGCCTTTTCCTGCCTCGCGCGTGGAAGGCACTGGAATCCGGGCGCCTGGCGCCTACTTCCCTTCCCTTTCGGGATTCTTCCCGCAACGGAACTTCGTGAAGCCCGCGGTTCCGGCCATCAAGGCCGCCATCGCGAAGAAGATCGCGGCGGCGCCGACCGCCGACGCGAGCGCGCCGAGCGCGGTCGGGAGCACCGTGTGGCAGAGGTTCGTGAGCATCGTCCGGATCCCGAGCGCTTCGCCCACCCGCCCCGGGGGCGACTCGGTCTGAAGGAGGCTCATCACGTTCGGCTGGCTCGCGCCGAGCCCGAGCCCGAGCGTGAACGCGCAGACGAGAAGGGGCCCGAGCGTCGTGAAGAGGGGAAACACCGCATAGGATGCGGCGCCGATCGCGAGGACCCCGAAGAGGAACGTCCACTCGGACACCCGCTTCGAGAGGAACGGGATGAGGAACCGGACCGCGAAGGTCGCGGCGAAGAACGACCCGATCATCCAGCCGATCTCGGTCGCCGAGAGCCCGACCGCGTGCCCGTAGACCGGGAACATGAAGATCTCGAGGTCCCAGGCCATCGAGACCACGGCAGAGACGATGAGGACGTGCCGCACCCGGGTGTCGCCGAAGAGGGAGAAGGCGCCCTCGCGCCCCGAGGAGCCTTTGAGCCTCGGGGGACGCCCCCAGGAGGCGGGAAACCGGCCGACCGAAAGGAGCGCGATCACGAGGCCCGCCGCGGCCGCTGCGAGCGAGAACCCGAACGCCGCACGGTGGCTCACGGCGTCGATCAGCATCCCGGAAATGACAGGAGTCGCGAGGCCTGACGCCGCCTGCCCCATCGAGAGCCAGGCGAAGTTCGCGGTGCGGTTCGTAGCGTTTGAAACGAACCCGATCAGCTGCTGCGCCACCATCATCGCGGCGCTCATCCCGAGACCGGTGAAGGCGCAGCCGAACGCGAGCGGGACAAGTCCGTAGTTCGCGGTCGGAAATACCGCGGGGAGCGCCGTCCCGAGCGCGAGCAGGGCACCCGCCGCGAGGAGCGGCTTCCTCGGGCCCACCCGGTCGATCAATCGCCCGAACGGCATCGCGGCGAAGGTGGGGAGGAGTGCGAGGAGGCTCACCATGAGGCCCACCGTCGTCGCCCCGTACCCGTGCGCGAGCGTGTCGAGGCTCGCGGTCACGCGGACCGCGGAGAACGCCATATGGAAGGCGACGGCGAAGAGGATGATGCGGACGATCATGGGAACCGGTTCCGGGAGAGCGGCGTCTTCACTCGATGGAAAAGGACACGTCAGAAACCAATATAGACCTGCGGATCCGGAAACGTTCCCGCGAGTTTCCACTTACTTCCCTTTCCTTGGGAAAAGAAACAGGAAAGGGCGGTTCGAACTCCCGCAGCGCGATTTCGGGCCCGGCTCAAGGAATGTGCAGAAACAACGGGCTTTGCTGCCGCGGAAAGGAGGATCGGAAGGTGTTTTCATACGCACCGGATGGATAAATTGAAATGCATGACATGTATATTTTTCTTCTTTCAGAAAGAGAACGTCCGTTCATGAATAAGAGGCTACAGAAGGCTCAGCCCGGGTTCCTCGTCACGCCGCAGCTGGCACGCCCGGCCCTCTTCCTCACGAGGGCGTTCTTCCGTCAAAACTGCAGGAGCCTCTGGCGTTCCCGGAAACGCCTTCCTCGCACAGAGTTCTGAAGAAACCAAAAGGAAGGCATTCCTTCTCCGTTCAGGCCTGAAGCGAGAGGACCCAGTCGTTGAAGGGAAGGATTTCGATCCTCGTCCCTTCCACTTCAACGTTTTCCGGAGGATCCGCGAGTGTCACCACCTGGAAGCGCCGGGCGCCGAACCCTTTCTTCCTCGCGAGTTCCGCGAAGGCATCGAGCTTCTTCTTCCGGAGAGCGGAATCGCCCTCAAGCGTTTCAGCCGCCTGCACCGCGAGCCACCGGTCCGGAACGAAGAAGTCGACCCTCCCCTCCTTCCCCTTCAGGTAGAAGAGGAGCGCCGGGTCGTCCGCGATGCGCGCGAGCTCCAGCGCCACGGCGTTCTCGAACCGAGCAGACTCGGCGGTGCCGAAAAGACCGGGGATCCCCTGGTCCGCGAAATAGTATTTCCGGTTGACGGGACGCCCGGAAACGGCTTCAGCGAAGTCCGGAACCGGAAAGACGAGGCAGGCGTCCCGAAGGGCCTCGGCGTAGGAGATCACCGTGCCCTTCGCGACCTTTCCTCCGGATTCGGAAATGGCATGGGTGAGACGGTTGAAAGAGAGGGGCTCACCCAGGGACTTCGCGAATTTTGAAAGCATCAGTTTCAAGGCGAAGGCGTTCGCGAGCCCGTGCCGCACCACGGCGTCCCCGAGAAGCGCCCTATTGCAAACCGCGTGGAGGCGTTCGCGCTTATGCGCTGATGAAACAACTTCCGGAAAGCCTCCCTCGCGCACGAAATCCCGGGCGAGCCGCACCGCCCTGCCCCGCTCCAACTCGGAAAGCCGCCCGAACGGCCGCGGTTCCGAGCCCTTCGCACGCAGGAATTCGCCGTAGCTGAAGGGATAGACGGTTCGGCAGACATACCTGCCGCCAAGCGTCATGACCGCCTCCCCTTCCTGCATCCTCGCGCTCGACCCGGCGACGCAGACGCGGTAGCCGGAATCCGCAATGCGCCTCGCGAAATGCTCCCAGCCGCCGACCACCCCGATTTCGTCGAGGAAGATGAAGGGCTTCTTCCCCGAAGTCTCGCCGAAGACCTCCAGCGCGAGCGAGAGATCGGAAAGCTCCATCCCGAGGAGCCTCTCGTCCTCGAAATCGAGGTAAAGGATCTCGTCCCAGCCGTGTCCCTCCGCGATCAGGTCCTGGATTCCCTGGCAGAGGAGGCTGGTCTTCCCGCTTCCCCTCGCGCCGGTGAAGAGATAGTTGAAGCCGCGAGGAACCGCGTCGCGCCTCAGGAAGCGCTTTCCCTCGACAAATTCCCGCGCTCCGAGCAGCGCGTCCTTAATCTTTCTTCTCTCAATCATCACGGGGGCCTTTCTCGGAAAGGAACATGGAAAATCGTCCGGTTCATTAGACAGCTTCTGCCAGAACTTGTCCAAAGGGTTGGACGATATCCGGCTCGAGGAATTCTCCGGCAACAAACGCGCCGCCTCCGAAAAGAGACCAAAGCCTGTCTGGACTGGTGCGCCCTTGCGGCTTCTAGCCTCAGTGGTAACGCGATCGCTGACATCTTCACCTTCGGCCGAATCGCCGGGAAGTCGGCCGCCTCGGCTTCCTGACTGAATTAGGCAGGGAATATCCAGGTTCCGGTGTTTGTCAAGCCATCTTTCCGAGAATCTGAAAAAATTCCCAACTCTGTCAGACCTCACTTGGGTTTATGCCCTTCGCCGCCTGACTCCGGAGAACTCTCTACAGTTGCCCTCCCAGTGCTCTGCGTTTCGTTCTCCGGATTGAGCCAGGC
>CADBTW010000045.1 GCA_902797695.1 uncultured Sutterellaceae bacterium | reverse complement strand
GTGGCAAACCTGAAATTTATATTTCTTATTTGTTTTCAACAAGAAACGCTTGCTGATGGAATAGTTCCGACAAATGTGAATGTTTTAATAATCTTAAATATTGCCGATAATTAGTCAAATTGTATTTTAATATACATTGAATTAGGTAAAAATTTAAGGAGAAGTTCCTTGCCCAGAATCACCCTGAGGCTTGACGAAAAACTGAAGAGGGACGCGGAATCACTCGCGAGAAGCGAACAGCTTCCCCTTGCAGTGTGGATAAGGAACCGGATCGGCGGGAGGACTGCAGGCGAGGCCGCCTTCGAGTCAGGCGTCGACACGGAAAGGGAGCCGATGGTGCACCTCGGGCTCCGGCTGAAGAAGAGCGAATTCGAGGCGCTGCGGGAGTCCGCCCGCAGGGCAGGCATGACGAACCAGCGCTACCTGATCGCCGCGCTCCGCTACTTCACTGCCTCTGAGAACGCGTTTTCGGCGGAGGACGTCGGGGCACTGAGGGAAGCGGGGGAAGCGCTTTCGAGAGTCGGGACGAACCTGAACCAGATCTCGAGGAACTTGAACGCCGCGGCGAAGAGGGGCGAACCGGATCCCGAGAGCTGGGGAAGGCTCGGGGTGCTCCTCCCGCAGCTCGAGAAAAGCATTTCCGACACCACGAAGCTCCTTCTCTCGGTCCTCATGAAGACCCGGTGGCGGACGAAGCTGAAAGAGGGGAGGGTTCCTCTCCGCAGGACGGAAGGGTGACGCCATGCGGATCCGAACCCTGGAAAACCTGACGCGGATGAAGGACGCGTTCCCGAAAGCCGTCCTCGGCATTCTTCTTCTCGCCGCGGCCTCTTTCCTCTCCCGGAAAAATCTCGCGAATCCTTTTGCGCTGGTTGCGGGATGGGCTGCCGCGGGATGTGCCTTCTCTTTCCTTTTCGCACTGACGCGCCGCGCGGTGTTTTCGGCCGGCAGTGCTTCGGTTCTCGTCATTTTCCTTGCCGTGCTCGACCGGATGAAGTCACACTACTACAAGGAAAAGCTGATGACGCCGGATCTCGCGGTCGCGCTGGACCCCGGGAACCTCGGGACGCTTCTCCACTATCCGTTCGCGGGAATTGGAATCGCCCTTGCGATCCTCCTCTCCGCCGCGGTCCTCGTCTCTCTCTGGCGGCGTTCGAAGCCCGTGGGGCCCACTTTGAGAATCGCCGCAGGCGCCGGAACGGTTGCCTGCGCCTTGGTCCTCGGCTTTTCGCTTTCCCGGAACGAAGCCGCCTGGCTCGGCAGCCTTCCGAAGGGGCAGGGCGTCGTCGTGAACCTCCTCATGAGCGCAAGGGGCGCTGCCGTGCCGAATCCGGCGGACCGGTACAGAGGGGATTCGGGGCCCTTCATGGAAGCGGCGGCAAGGTTCTCTGCCACTCCTCCTGCGGCCCCGGGAGGGAAGAAGCCTGACGTCGTCGTGATGCTCCAGGAGTCGACAACGGACCCAAGGATCTACGGGTTCAGGGACGGGTGGTCGCTCCCCGGGCTTCCCGTCTTCCTCGACCGGACGGCGGGGAAGGCCTCGGGACCCCTTCGCGTCCACACGTTCGGGGGCGGCACCTGGTTGAGCGAGTTCAGCGTCCTCACCGGGCTCGACCCGGACGACTTCGGACCGGCGAAGAACTCCGTCTTCTACACGGTGGTCGGAAGGGTCCGGGCCTCGCTCTTCCGCGAGTTCCGGTGGAACGGCTACGAGACGATCGTCCTCACGTCCTTCAATCCGTCCGCCTACCACTCGGGCGAAGCCTACAGGGCGCTGGGAGCCGAGCGCACGGTGAGACCCCAGGACTTCGGCTACCCGGCGTCGCGGACTGAGAACATCTGGTCGATCCCGACCGCCGACATGATCGGGTACGTGAGGAGGCTGCTCGACGAGGAGCACGAGCGTCCGAGGTTCATCTACGTCCTCACGATGGAGGAGCACGGCCCCTACAACCGGAAGGGAGTCCTTTACGGCGAGATCCGCAGGCACGCGGATTCGGACGAGAAGGCGGTTTCGCTCTCCGCGTACTTCGAGAAGCTCGCGGCGAGCGGGAACGCCTTCCTGGGTTTCCACCGGTACGTCGAAAGACGGGAGCGGCCTCTCGTTTTCCTCCGGTTCGGAGACCACCAGCCGGGGATCAGGTGGGACCTGTACCGGATACCGTACCCGGATCCCTCCCGGGTCACCTTCTTTTCACTCAGGGACAACCTTTCGGGCAAGGTCGACGCGGCGCTGGGCGTGACCGACATCAGCTTCCTCGGGGGGCTCGTTGCCGAGCGAGCCGGCCTCAGGCTCTCTCCCTTCTACCGGGCGAACGCGGCGATGCGAAGGCTCTGCGGAGGAAGGCTTGCGGACTGCCCGAAGGCGGGGATCCTCTCCGGATACCGGGCCCGGATCTATTCCGAACTGAAGGATTTCGAATGAGCCGGGGAAGGTTGGCTGGGTTTGAATGGCACCAGATCGCGAGCAGTGTCGCCTACTCGTTTCAGGGGTACTTTCCCTTTCTGTTCAGTGATGGGGAATTCTTATTTGCCATTGTTTTTTCACGCGATTCGTTTAAACTTTAAAAGGGAGAGGAATGCGGCCGGATCGCTTCGGACGTTCTGCTCAGGGATGCTAGCGCGGCATCATTGGGTCCCGGAAGGTTCCTCTCTTAAGACCGTCGGCAACATAAGCTTCTGACGGTCTTTCCGTATTTTTGTCCGCAACAGTTACCCCGTCCGCGAAGGTTTGTCGCGCTTTAATAATCGGAAGTCCAAAGTCTTCGGCAAAGCTCGCGAAAACGCTTTCTCAGGCAGGAATTCGAAAAATTCAGCAATTCTGACTAACCGGCTTTCTTTTGCCTTCCTATCCCTAATCGCCGCATAGACAGTTTTTCTGTGCCTGATCGCGTCGTTCCGCTACTTCGCTACATCCAAGAGCGCATACTCGGCGGAGAACGTCCGGGCGCTCTGCTAGTCATGCCACGACCTTTCCAGGGTGGGCGTCAACCTGAACCAGATCACTCGGAACCTGAACGAGGCCGCTGCGAGGGGGGAAGGGGACCCGGAGAGCTGAAGGAGCCTCGAGCGCCTTCTTCCGAAGCTCAGGGAGGAAATCTTCGGGACCCGGAGGTCGGTCGACTCGGTTTTCCGGAAAACGCGGTGGCGGACTAGGCTCGAGGAGAAGGGGGAATGAGGCCGCAGCCTCAAGGGGAACATTCAACGGCTTCCGTCCCCATCATCGACATCTGGAAGGGGACGGGCAGCTGGTACGCGGACGGCATGCTCAGGAAGATCTTCCTTTCGATTTTTATCAAAGTTTCGGGCCGTTTCTTTTCCCGGGCGCTTGATCAAGTCGGTGCTCAGGAGAATAATTTTCGTAGAACAGAAACGTTCTTGCTGCGGGCATCCGGGGATGAAGTAGCCCGGCCCTCCAAAGTGGCAGGAAGCGGATAGGCCGTGCCGAGTTGGCCTGAAGGCACGGCCTCTGTTCCGGCAGAGGACTGCGCCCGGATCGTCAGGGACGTAATACCCGGGGATTGCTTTGGCAAGACATTGGGTGTCGGACGGGTCCTCAGCCGCCCTCTTGACTTTCTTCTCCGGTTTTTCCTCTCTTTCCTTCCCTTCGGCGCGGCTTTCGACTCAGATCCTGTGGGACGATAGGCTGGTTCGCGCGAATTGTTCTCCCCAAGCGTCCTGTCAAATTCATTCTTTAAGAGACGCGCTCTTTCTTCAGGTTTCCAACTTGGTCTCGGTGAAGGAAGAAACGGAATTCCAGCAACTGACCGAAAAACATTTGAAGGCAGGATCGCACGCTGATCTCAAAGAGATGTCTCTTTGAGCCAGCGCGCAGGGTTCGCCGCTCCCTGTCGTGATCGGCCGGGACGATGGGATCGTCCCGCCTGACACACCGCCAGGGGCGGTCGGCAGCGTGCTGCCGGTGTTTGACAAACCTACGAAAAGAAGTGGATTTGTTTCTGGGCTAATTGGCTGCCTAAAAATTGATGAAGATCAAATGGAATTCTCGATGGATACAAAATCGGTGACATAAAAATCGCCACCTTTTAAGTCATTAAATACAAACCTCTTTTTTTTAAAATTTGACAAAGAGATTTTCCTTCGTGGAGTCGGTCACCACTTCGCCGAGGAGCTCGGCGAACTTCGCGGCGTGCTCGGCTTCCTCGTGGGCGGCCTTCTCGTAGTAGAGGCCGACTTCGGGGTAGCCCTCGCGGAAGGCGACGCGGGACATCGCGAGGTACATGCCGACCTCCGAGCATTCGCCCGCGAAGTTCGCGCGGAGATCAGCCTTGATGTCCTCGGGGACGTCCTTCGCGACGCCGACGACGTGCTCAGCAGCCCAGCTCATGCCCTCTTCGACCGGAACGAACTTGGACTTCGGCACGTGGCAGGTCGGGCAGGTCCAGTTGTCGGGGAGGTCGGCGAACTTCACGCCTTCCTTCTCTTCGTCGTAGATGTAGCCGCAAACAGTGCAACGGTATTTCATTTGTTGTTTTCCTTTGTCAAAAAAGGGGTTCTCCTGAATCCCCTAGTTATATCCGGAGGAGTACTCGAGGACCGCCGGAAGATGTAACACATTGCGGCTCCAGGGGAGGAGGAAAGTCTTCCGTCCCTTGAGGCGGAGCAGGACATCGGGCACTTCCTTCGCGATCTGAAGACAGATGTTCGGAATGTAAAATAAAAGACACGAAACCGGCGTGCGAACGGGGGCGAATCAATGGAATCAGCCAAGCCCTCGTCTGGCCGGTCCCCGGCGTATTCAGGGAATATCTCGCTTCGCCGTCGATCGCCCTCCGGCTCAGGCCGGAACTTCAATCTCCAGCTCGGAAACCGGCAGAGGACAAAGGATGCCTTCAGAAAAAGCCCTTCGGACGCGCGCGTCAATCATCGCGGCTGCCCGTTTCATCGTGCAGCAGGAGGGGATTTCCTCCCTCAACATGGACCACGTGGCAGAGGTCGCCCATCTCTCGAAGGGCGCCGTCACCTAAGACGAAGCGCTCACTCAACAAGGCGCTTCTCGAAGACTACGCGGAGCACATCAGGTCGGGGCAGAAGGAGCACGAGGCCCGCTTCATCGGTTCCTCGGCGGATACCCTGATGCCGGGCTACGTCTCGTGGTTCCGCGACTTCAACCGTGATAACCACGGCTGGGCGCGTGTCGGGGTACAGCTTCTTTCGGAACAGGTTGACGATCCGGAACTGATGCAGCCGGTCCGCGACTGGTACAGGGAAGTGAAGGAGAGGGTCGCGGCGATGCCGGAAGAGAAGAGGGTGCCTGTGATGACCGCGGTCCTCGCGATGGAAGGCATTTTCTTCATCCACAAGTTCGACCTCGACACCATGGCGGAGGAAGAGAAGGAAAGGGTGCTTGAGTACATTCTCAACGCCCTCGCCCCGTCCCCCGCGATCCCAAAGGATTCCGGGGCCGCGTGAGGCCCCGGGTAAGGGCAAAGGAGCGCTTGGGTCAGGTGTCGTAAACCGGAATGTCCGGGATCTGGCCAGGCTCACCCGTCCACTCCATAGATCCGTCCCCCGAATCCTTCTTCCGCTCGAGAAGCGTCTTTGTTTTGCCTTTCAGCACGGAGGAAAGCGGGTCGGATTCGACAAGCTTCACGGCGTGCATGAAGCAGATGTCGCGGCAGAGCCCGCAGCCGATGCATTTCGCGGGCTCGCACGTGATCCGGTAGGCCGTTTCCGTGTCCTCCGCGACGAGCGCCGCGGTGGGACAGGTGTCGGCGCAGATCGAGCACGCGCTGCAGGCTTCCTCGCTGATCACGGGCTCCGTGAAGAGGGGAGAGCGGCTGAGGGCCGGTTCCTTTCCGGAGAGAAGCGAGTTGAGGGCTCGGACGAGCCCGGTCTTCTTCTCGGGGATGAAGGGCGGGGGAAGGGCCGTGAGTTCCTCCGGCTTCCCTTCGCCCGCCTGCGGATCCTTTATGCGGCCGAGGATGCGACCGAAGAGCGCGCGTTTCCCGAGATCGAGGGCGGAAGCCCGTTCCTCGGTTTCGAATTCGAGCGCGGTGCCGGAGATCGCCGCGGCTTCACGCGCTTCACGGATCACGGCGTCGACAGGCCTCGAAGGCGAGCGCCTCGGGCACCCAGCGCATCGGCCCGTCGTGAAGACGAATTTCCTGACGCCGTCCGAGGCGAGCTTCAGGATAAGAGTGGCGTCGAGCCTTGAAACGCAGGGGAGGAGAACAGCGTCGTCCGTGTCCGCCTTCGCCTTTTCGCAACGGAAACGCGCCGTGTCGCCGGAGGCCGCACTGAGAATCGGGTCGTCAGGGCTTGTTGCGAGATCAAGTGCCGCGGCGGGACAGGCACCTACGCAGGCGCCGCACTTCGTGCAGGCGTCTGAAATGGCGACGCCGCCCTCCGCCACGCGGATTGCCCGGGCAGGGCACGCCCTGACGCAGGCGTTGCACCCCGAGAGCTTGTGGCGGTGCCTGAGGCATCTGACCGGATCAATTCCGGGGAGCCCCGGCTGAAGTCCGGGGATGAGGGGCTTTTCCCCGTTTCCTTCCTTTTCCTTTTCTTCCATTTCCTTCCCTTGCTATTTCTTCCCAGAAGACTTCCGGCGGCTGAGGAGCGAGAGCGCCGCAGCCCGGCCGTCAGCGATCGCGTAGACTGCGAGCGCGGGGCCCCGGACGGCGTCGCCGCCCGCGAGGATCTTCGGGTTGCCTGTCTGACCGGCAGGAGCCGATACTTCACCCTTCGGCCCGAATTCGATCCCGGGTGCCCTGAGCCAGTCGGACGCGGTGCCGGTGAAGCCGAACGCGACGATGATCGCCGCAGCGGGTTCCGTAGAACCGTCCTTGAAGCGGACGCCTGAAGCAGTGCCGTTTTCGGAAAGGACTTCGCCCGGGTCGGAATTGAACCGGAAGCGGACCCCTTCCTCTCGGGCAAGGATCACTTCGGATTTCTCTGCCCGCATCCGTTCTTCCCCGCGCCTGTAGGCGATCGTGACGGACGAGGCCCCCAGACGGACGGCGGTCCGGGCGCAGTCGACAGCCGTGTCGCCGCCGCCGAGGACGAGGACCGCCTTCCCCTTCACGTCAGGGTGTTCGGAGAGGAAGGGAAGCGCCTGGAGGACGCCATTCGAACCGGCCCCGGGGACCGCGAGCGCGATGGGGCGCCAGGCGCCCGGCGCCGCGTAGACCGCGTCAAACGAACTGAGGAGGGCTTCAAGGCTCACGTCCTTCCCGACTTCCTTCCCGAGTTCGAACCGGATGCCGCGCCGTTCGTAGAGCACGCGGCGCTGCTTCACGATTTCGCGCGGCAGCTTGAAAGCGGGGATCCCGTAGGTGAGGAGGCCGCCGATCTCGGGGTTGCGGTCGTAGACCGTGACGTGTGCGCCGGCGCAGGCGAGCGTGTCCGCGAACGCGAGCCCTGAGGGGCCTGCGCCGATCACGGCGGCCCTGAGGCCCGTCGCACCCCCGCGGGGCCTCGGGATCCAGCCCTTCCGGAAGGCGGTGTCGGCGACGAGGCGCTCAAGAGAGCCGACCGAGATACCGCCCCCGGCCCCCTCCATGGAGCAGTGCCCTTCGCAGAGCCGCTCCTTCGGGCAGATCCGGGACGTCACTTCCGGCATCGTTCCCGGGGTCATGAGGAGCTCCGCCGCTTTCTTAAGTCTTCCTTCCCGCACTTCGCGAAGCCACTCGGGGATCGGATTCCCGAGCGGGCAGCTCGTGACGCATTCGCGGCAGGAGATGCAGCGGGACGCTTCGCGGGCGGCGTCAGCGTCGGACACCGGGAGCTCGGCTTCGGTGAACGAGTTCTTTCTCTCTTCAGCCGGCACGAACTTCGCAGCTACGCGTCCCGGCATTGTGCGGGCCCCAGCGGAAGCCTTGGATCCGAGGCTGAAGGGGAACGAGATCGCGCCGGCGGGGCACGCGTCCGAGCACTCGTGGCACTTCGTGCACCGGGAGAGCGTCGCCGTGTCGAGCGGCGCCGTGAGGTTGATCCCCTCGGGGCACGCTTCGGCGCAGGCCCGGCAGGGGAGACCCTTCGACGCCTTGAGGCACGCCGACTTGTCGACCCGAGGCCTGAACGTCCGGTTGAGCCGAGCGACAAGCGAGATCACGGCGCCAAGCGGGCAGAACGTGTGGCACCAGCGGCGGAAGAAGACGAGTTCCACGGCGAGCACCGCCGCGAAGAAGAGCAGCGACCACGCGGGGTCTGCGAACGCGAAGAGCCGCCAGGCCCCGATCACGATCGCGAACGTGATCCCGACCGGGCAGATGAGGCAGAAGACCGGGAACCCGAAGACGGCGCTCGAGGCAATCGCCCCTCCGAGCACCCAGAACGGGGTCTGGGAAACGACGTCTGAGTTCTTTGAACGGGAAGAGGGGAGGGCGTCGGGCGAACTGGTCGTCCCCTTCGCGGCGCCTGCCGCCCTGCTTCCGTCGGCCGCGGCCTTCGGAACGTAGGGCTTCACGAAAACCGGCTGCTCCTGAGGATCAGCCTTCGCGCGGTTCTTTTTCCCGAAGGGCCTGCGGACGAGCGGCACAGGGCACATCCAGCCGCAGAAAACCCGCCCGAGGAGAATCGTGAAGATGATGAACACGACGAGAGCGCATAGCCCCCGGAGCGCGATCGAGTGGCCCGCCGCAAGCGTCTCAAGGGCGCCGAGCGGGCAGATCGACGCGATCTCGCCGATCCCGAAGGATGAGAGCGTCCCCCAGCCCGTGTGGAAGGCGAGCCCGAGCGCCGTGAGGAGGAGGAATGCGGCCGCGGTGAGGACACGCAGCCTTGATGTCTTCGGCTTCATTCCGCTCCCTCCTTCTTTTCCGCAGCTTCGCGGGGCACGACCTCGATCCCGAGCACCGCGTTGTTTCCGAACGACTGGTACTTGAGGGCGGGGCAGACCTTCACGCAGAGCCCGCACCCGTTGCACTTCTCCGGATCAATGATCGGCTCCTTCGCGTCATTCAGCGTGATCGCGTGGTAGGGGCATTTCTGCTTGCAGACGGTGCAGGCGCCGGTCCTGAGCGCGATGCAGGATTCGGTGAGGCGGGCAAGCCCGATGTTCGTCGTCTTTCCCTTGAAGTCCTCGAGCGCCCCGGTGGGGCAGACCTCGATGCACTTGCGGCAGAAGTTGCAGTGCCCGTGCTGGAAGTCCATCACGGGAACACGGACGTTCACGAGCCCGTCAAGGATCGTTCCGACGCCGATCCCGTCAAGCGGGCATACCGAGCGGCAACGGTCGCAACGGATGCATTTCGCGAGGAACTGGGATTCGTCCTGGCCTCCCGGCGGGCGGACGAGGGGGCGGCTCCCGCAGGCCTTCGCGGCTCCACCGAGCGCCAGCATGAACGCTGCGGCCCCGGCGCCGAGCGCCGCGTTCCGTCGGCTGATCGCGGGTCCTTTCTCCTTTTCTTTTTCCATGGCGGACGCCTCAAGCGTGTAAAGTCCTTCCCGATGAGGGGGGAAGGCTGGAAGAGCTTTACCGCCCTTCTGTGCCCGGCCGGATTCTTCTTCGTGGCCCGGGCCTTCGTCTGCCGGCGAGGCTTTTGATCGTTGCGCCGCGCCGTTCTGATGAAATTTCACTGCTTCCGAATCCCACCCGGAAGCAGGCTCTTCCAATTGGGAAAAGGCCCGCCGGCATTTTCTGCTCAGGCGGGCCGGGAAGCCTGTTCGGCGAGGATTCAGGTAAAGCTCCTTGGAGCTCCTACTTCGATTCCGCCGCGTCCTCCCCGGGCTTGGAGAGCGAGAGGAGCATCTCGCGGTCAAGCGGCAGGAACCCGTCAAGGATCCTCGCTGTCGCCTGGTAGAGCGGCTCCTTCGCGAATTTCCTCAGGTCCCGCGTGAAGGAGGGCACCCAGTTGAGGAGGTGCGTTTCGAGGAACGTGACCTCTTCGCCGACATTCCTGCGGAGCTCGGCCTCGTCCTTCGCGCGTATCGCGGCGAGGCTCTCGCGGACGAGGATCCCCATGTACTGGAGCTCGAGCCCCAGGTGGTCTTCTAGGAGCCCCCGGTCGTTCAGGACGTAGCCCTTCAGCAGGCAGAGGTTCCGCATCTTTTCCCACGAGTCCTGCTGCAGGAGGCGCGAGGGCGACGTGTAGAACGATTCGTAGGGGCAGGCGACCTCGGTCTGCGCGGCGTGGCCAGCCCCGAGGATCGCGCCGGCGTAGTCGACCGCGAGGTCTTCGAGCGCGTTCTCAGGCGGGTTCTTCACGTAGCCTGAAAGCATCCGGTAGCCTTCGGTGAGCTCCGCAACCCCTGCGTCCTCGGGGAAGGAGGTGGCCTTCAGCGCCGCGAGGAACTCCGCGTCCACCTCGCGGATGAGGAGCCGGGAGAGCATCGCGTAGAGGCTTTCGCGGTTGGAGAAGATGGCTTCGAGTTCATCCATTTGACTGCCCTTTTGTTTTTACTAGTAGACGGGTACCGCCTCGACGGTTCCGAGCGCCCCGAGGAACCACTGGAAGGCGCCGCAGCCGAGCGCGGAGAGTAGGAGTCCGGCGAGTCCGGCGATCTTCGGGGAAATGTTCCTGAGGAACGGAAGGAGGGCGGGGACGGCGATTCCGGCGATGACGACGAGTCCCCAGAAGCCGGCGGCAAAGCTTCCGGAAATCCCTTCCGAAAGCGCGGCAGCCGCGGTTTCGTCGCTGCTCCCGGCAAGGACCGAGAGGTAGATCGCGATCGAGGCGAGCGTCACCGCAGGCGCGATCGACGCAAACTTCCGGGTCCTGGGGCCAGCATCAACGGTGCCGATACGGACGAACACGGCCCCCTGCACCGCGAAGAGCACGAAGGGGACCGCGAGCGTCCACGTTCCCCAGACGGGGCTCCACGGCATGTAGCTCGTGAGCCCGATGAAAAGCATGAGAAGGAGCGCGAAGGAACCCGAAAGCGTTCCCGCCGTCCGGCAGGTGCTCTCGGCCGCGCCCTTCGAGAGGGCCGCCACGTAGGCGGCCGAAAGAAGAATTGAGGCTCCGAACGCGAAGAGCTCCCAGAAAAGCCCGGATCCCGGGTTCGAGAGGATCGTAAGCGCCATCGAGGGATGCCCGAGCGACAGGATCCCGATCGCGAGCGCGAGGAGCAGAAGGATAAGGGAGGAGGAGGCGACTCTGCGGAGATCGGGCCCTGAAGCGCCGCCAAGCGTTTCACCGGCTCCGGCCGCAGCTGCCGCCCCAGCCCCCGCGGAGGCAGCCCCCGCGAGGAGGACGAGGTTCCAAGCAATAGCACTCATCTCGATCCTTCCTCCCTCTTTTTGACAACGCCTAGATTCTAAGGAAAGAGCCTTAGATCATCTTCGGCGGGTTCTTCAGCCAGTCGCCCTGCTTCTTATGCAGGATGTACCGGACCGAAGGATGGTTGCCGTGGTCAGGCATGGAGTGGACATTCTCCTTGCCGGCAGCCGCGATCGCCTTCGAGACATCGCTGTTGGGATCATCGATGTCGCCGAAGAACCGGGCGTGCGCGCAGCAGGCCTTGACGCATGCGGGCTTCTCGCCCACTTCCTGCAGGTGATGGCAGAGCGTGCACTTCTCGACAACTTTCAGTTCGGCGTTGAAGCTGCGGGCGCCGTACGGGCACGCCTTCATGCAGAGCTTGCAGCCGATGCACTTCTTCTTGTCGATCAGCACCTGCCCGTCCTTCGTCTGGTAGGTGGCGTGGGTCGGGCAGACCGCGACGCAGGGTGCGTCGCGGCACTGCTGGCAGACGTGCGGGAGCCAATAGCCCTTCAGGTTCGGGAAGGTGCCGACCGGCCCGATTTCGTGGAGCTTGTTGTAGTACACGCCGAGCGCCACGTTGTTTTCCATCTTGCACGCGGTTTCGCACGCACCGCATCCGGTGCAGCGGTCGAGGTCAATTACGAGTGTTTTCTGCGCCATGGTTAGAGCTCCGGATTCTTGGTACGGTCAGTCGGCTTCGGCAGCCAGGCCTTGAACTGCTCGGGCTTCGTCCAGACGCCCTTCGGGGCGCCGGCAGCCTTCGAGACACGGACCTGGAAGCCGCGGAGGGTGTACGTCCCGACGACGTCGTTGTACGGCGGGTCGTTCTTCGTGAGGACGTTCACGTTCGCTTCGCGGAAGCCGTGGGTCGGCGTGTAGAGCGTCTCAGGGAACCAGAAGCGTTCCATGTAGACCACTCCAGGCGGGATCGCCTTCGTCACGCGGACCTTGCCCTGGGTCTTGCCGCGGGCGCTTTCGATCCACGCCCAGTTGCCGTTCGCGACGCCGGCCTTCTTCGCGTCGGCAGGCGTGATCCAGAGTTCAGGCACCGGGTACGACTCGCGGAGGTACGGGGCGTTCCGGAGCGTGCCGTGATGGAACCACGGCACACGGCCGGACGTGAGGACGAGCGGGTACTTCTTCGCGATCGGACGGTTCGGGGACTCGGCAGGCTCCGTGTAGTAGGGGAGCGGATCGTAGTCCTTCTTCACCGGGCGGTTCTCGTCAAGCGCGAAGGGCTTGCCGGTGCGGCCGAGCGTGATGAAGCATTCGCCGTAGAGCTCGAGCTTCTTGCAGTGCGTGTGGAAGCCCTTCGGCTTTCCGGTCTTCGGGTCCTTCTGCAGGTAGACCCCGTAGGTGTTCCACTTGTCGTACGGCATCCAGGTGTACGGATTGTGGTGCGCGAGCATCTCCTTCCACGTGAGGCCGACGTTCTTCAGGCGCCCGTCGAGGAGCTCCTCCATCGAGTTCCAGTAGGCGAGGTCCTTGCCCATCACCTTCGGGTCGCAGGCGCGCTTCATGTTCTCGTGGCCCATCGAGGCGAGCTTCTTGCCGAGCTTCGCCCAGAAGAGCGTCTCGTCCTCGGTTTCCCAGGTGTGGGTGACAGCCTGGCGGGCGAAGATCATGTTGAGCGACTGGATCAGCATGTTCGTCTCAAGCCACTCGGTCGCCGGGAGGAGGAGATCCGCGTACATCGAGAAGGAGGTCGGGTACATGTACATGTGCACGACGAAGTCGAACTTCTTCAGGGCGGCGACCCAGGAGGGGGAGTTGCCGCAGACCGCGAACTTGTTGCCGGAGCGCTCGATCCAGATGTGCGGCTGGTAGGGCTTCCCGGTGAGGGCTGCCTTAAGCACCGCAGGCGGCTGCGCCGCGTCCCACTGGTAGAGGCCCTTGAAGTCGTCGCCGCCGAGGCGCTTCTTCAGCTGCCCCTTCGGGAGGAGGTAGGAGGCCGGGGTGGCGAGTGAGCCAGCCGGGGAAACGCCCGAGTTCGGGTTGCGGTTCATGAGCGTCCCGGGCTTCTCGACATAGCCCATGAGGCCGTTCAGGATGACGGACCCCATGGCTGCCTGCACGGACTGCTCGTACTGGTCGGTCGCGACGCCGAGCGAGATGCCGGACGGGCCCTCGGCGTAGATCTTGATCGCCTTCTCGATCATCTTCGGGTCGAGGTGGCAGACCTTGCCGGTCTTCTCAAGCGTCCACTCGGCCGCGCGCTCCTTCAGGAGCCGGAAGCCGGTCTTGTAGAGAGTCCCCTTGATCGCGACTTCGCCGTCGAGCGTGATCTTCATCTTCGCGTCGAACGGATAGGGATTGACGCGCGGGGTCTTCCCGTCGAGGACGACGTACTCGTCAGCCTTCGCCTTCGGGTCGAGCTCCGTCGCCTTCATCATCATCTTTGTCTTCGTGTTGACGAGGTAGGAGAGGTTCGTCCACTCCGAGCAGAACTTCTCGTCATAGAGCTTGTGGGCGATGATGTAGTTCACCCAGCCGAGCTCGAGCGCGACGTCGGTGCCGGGACGGATCGGAAGCCAGACGTCGGCGTGCGAGGAGTCGCCCGCCCAGCGCGGATCGATCACGACGGTCTTCACGCCCTTCGCGCGGAGCGTGGAGAGCGCCTGGCCGCCGCCCGCGGGGCAGCTGTAGGAAGGATCGGTGCCCCAGAGCACGATCGACTTCATCGGGGTCTTCGGGTTGTAGATCTCGAGCGAGTTCTCGTCAGCGATCGACGTGGTCGGGCCGCCGTACATGAGGCCGTAGGCCACGGTGCGGGGGAGGAAGCACTGGGCGCACCCCGGCTCCCAGAAGTTCGGGGTACCGAAAGCGTTCGCAAAGCGCCGGACGCCGCGGAACGCGGGGTTGCCGCCGCCGCCGGTCGTCACGATCACGGACTCGGCGCCCCACTTGTTCTTCGCCTCCATCAGCTTCTTCGCGAGGAGGTCGATCGCCTCCTTCCAGCTGATGCGACGGAACTTGCCTTCGCCGCGCTTTCCGACGCGCAGCATCGGGTACTTGTTCCTCATCGGGTTATAGACCGCCTGGATGCCGGCGAGGGCCTTCGGGCAGAGGCAGCCCTTGCTCATCGGGTACTCTGGGTTCCCCTCGAGCTTCACGATACGGCCGTTCCTCACGTGCGCGAGGACGCCGCAGTTGTGAATGCAGGCGCGGCAGAGGGTCTTGACGATCTTCGTCTCGTCCTTCTTCGCGGCCTTCTCGGCCGCGGCCTCGGCGTCCTTCACGAACCCGCCCGGGATCGCCCCTGCGAGTCCGGCGGCAGCGCCGGTCAGTGCCGTTGCCCGGAAGAAGCTTCTCCTTGTTAATGCTGTTCTTTCCATACAAGTCTCCTTGCGTGCAGAAGTCGCGTTGGATGGTTGTTCTTTGCGCTCGCGCGGAAGTCGCCGAGCTTTTCTCCAACGGCACTGAAAATTTTATATAGCGGGCTTTTCCGTCCTGCCACGGGTTTTTATATTGTTTTTTTGGAAAAAATCGCTGTTTTTTTCTTTCAATTTACATAAAATGAATAGCGATAGTAATCAGTTTTACTGATATCCTCCATCAGGAGGAGGTTCTCGGCAAATCGCCTTAAGCCATTATGAACACTAAGCAAATTGACGTTTTCCTCACTGTCTGCGAAACGTTATCATTCTCGAAGACAGCACGGCGCTGCTTCTGCTCGCAGTCCGGAGTAAGCCAGCAGATTCAGTCGCTTGAGGAGGAAATCGGCGCGAGGCTTTTCTCCCGGACCCGGCGCGGGGTGGAAAAGACGCGCGCGGGAGAACTGCTCGAATCACGCTTCCGGCGCTACCAAAGGGAAATGGCTGAAACGGTGAACGAGGCGAAGGCGCTCGAGCGGGCGGCGCACTACGAGCTCCGCGTGGCCCTGCCGTTTGTGCCGGACGAACCGTGGCTTCCCGTCGTGCAGAAGCTGCTGCACGAAATGCCAGGCTTAAGCGTCTTCGAGACAAGGTGCTTCGCGAAGCAGGCCTGGGACGCGATCGCGGCCGGCTACTGCGACATCGCCTACGTGTTCGCTGATCCCGCGAAGATCGCGGGGCTCGGGTACGAAGTCGCGTTCGTGCGTAAGATGCCCCGTTTCGTTGTTCTCCCCCAGGGGCATCACTTCGCGGGTTACGATACGATCGAACGTCGGGAGCTTGATGGCGAGCAGATCCTCTACGAGGACCGCGAAACCTACCCGTCCTTCTTCTCCGAGGTAATGCGGACCTGGGACTATGAGCTTGAGCCGTCCTCCGCCATCACGAACATCCTCCTCGGGAACGGGATCGCGATTTTCCAGGAGACTACGGTAATTTCGCTGATCGAGCAGAACCGTCTCGTCCGCATTCCGCTCTCTGGCGAAGGAAGCCGCATTCAGTTCTGCGCGGTATGGAAGAAGGGCGGGAAGAAGGACGACCTGATCCGCGATTTCCTCCGGCGGCAGCACGAGAACGATCTCCGGCAGTTCGGGGAGGACCATCCGAAGGAAGTGAAGCTCTCGATTTGACCGGAAGGGCAGGGGATTCTTCCCGATTGTGTTCATTCCCTTCGCGATGCAGGGCCTTTTCTGATCGGTCTGTTGCACAGCGCTTTCAGGGGATTGAAAAAGCCCCGCGAAGTTATTCTTCTTCGCGGGGCCTGATGCTATTCCGGCGTGTTCGCTTCAAGCACCGGAAGCCCTTTCAATCTAGAAGCGGTGGGCGGAGCCGCCCTTGAAGCCGACCGGCTTCGCCGAGCGGCAGGGCCGGATCACGATGCTCGGCTTCGTGAGCGACGCGGAGGGGAGCGGCGCGATCTCGTCGAGCTTCCCGTGCTTCTTCCGGAGCTCCTCGATGTCCCCGAATTCGAGCGCGCGTTCCGGGCAGCTCTCGACGCAGACGGGCTGCCCGCCCTTCGAGGTGCGCGCGACGCACCCGTCGCACTTCCGCATCTTCCGAAGTTTCTCGTCAAACTGCGGGACGCCGTAGGGGCAGGCCTTCGCGCAGGCCCCGCAGCCGATGCACTTCGACTGGTCGATGAGGACGAGCCCGTCCTCGGTCCTCTTATAGTGCGCCTTCACCGGGCACACCTTCACGCAGGCGGGGTCCGCGCACTCGTTGCATCCGATCGAGACATAGTACGCGAAGACGTCCTGGCGCCAGAACCCCTTCGGATCCTTCTCCCAGGTTCCTCCCTCGTACTCGATCACGCGGCGGAAGTTCATGCCCTTCGGCGTGTTGTTGAGATCCTTGCAGGCGACGCTGCAGGTCCGGCACCCGGCGCAGCGGGTGGTATCGATGAAAAATCCCTTCTGAGTCATTTCGATTGTCTCCCGTTGCTGTCCCTAGGCCTTCCGAACCTGGACGAGGTTCGTGTGCTGGGGGTTGCCCTTCGCGAGGGCGGACGGACGGTGGCTCGTGATCGTGTTGATGTTGCCGCCGACGTCCACCACCCTGCCGCCGATCTTCTTCGGCGTGAACCACGCGCCCTGGGGGATCGTGATGACGCCAGGCATGATGCGGGGCGTGACGCGCGCCGGAAGCTCGAGCGTTCCGCGGTCGTTCCAGACAAGCACCATGTCGCCCTCCTTGATCCCGCGAGGCTTCGCGTCGACCGGATTGATGATCACGGCGTCAGGGTGCAGTTCCTGCAGCCACGGGAGGTTGTAGAAGGTCGAGTGGATGCGGCCGTGCCCGTGGATGCCGAAGCATTCGAGCGGGTACTTCTTTTCGTTCGGGTCGCCCTCCATGTCCCAGCTCTTGTAGAAGGTCGGGATCGGGGTGATGACGTCGCCCTTCGGAAGGATCCAGTCGCGCGTCTCGTCCGCGAGCTTCTTCGAGTAGATCTCGATCAGCCCGGACGGGGTCTTGATCGGGTTCTTCTTCGGATCGCGCCTGAAGGCGCCGAGGCAGACGGGGTCTTTCCGATAGCCCCAGACCTTCGCCATTCCGTTCTTCCAGAAGGTGTCGAAGTCGGGGAGCTGCGGAACCTTTTTCCGGGTTTCCTCGTAGCACCACTTCACCCAGTCCATCTGGCTGCGGCCCTCGGTGAACTTCTCCTCGAGTCCGAGTTCCTTCGCGAGCCTCCTGCAGATCTCCCAGGAGGAGAGCTGCTCAAACTGCGGCTCGATCCCCTTCTGGATCGCGAGCATCTCGGCGACGTCGCCGTTGCTGCCGCCCTGGCAGGCGATGTCGTTCGTTTCGGGTCCGAGCGTGTCCGGAAGCAGGATGTCGGCGTACCGCGCGGACGGGGTCATCATGTTGTCGCAGACCACAATGAATTCACAGTTCTTCGTGTTCCTCAGGATCTTGTCGGTCCACAAGGTTTCGGAGTGCTGGTTGATCATCGTGTTTCCGCCCGAATTCACGATCATCTTGATTCCGACCTTCAGCTTTTCGACCCCCAGGATGCCGTCGGTGCGGCGGGTCATCTCGGGGCCGCGGAAGATCGCGTCAGTCCACATGAAGACAGGAATCTTCTCCTTCACCGGGTTTTTCCCAGTCGGGAGATAGACCGCGGGGAAGGGGGTGTTGCCCTCGTGGTCGCCGTTATTCGTGCCGGGGAGCCCGATCTGGCCGAGGAGGATCGGCACCATCGCGATCGAACGGCAGGCCTGCTCGCCGTTCGCTCGGCGCTGCGTGCCCCAGCCCTGTGAAACGAAGAGCCGCTTCGCGTGCGCCATTTCGGAGGCGAGCTTCCTGATGGTTTCAGCAGGAATCTTCGTGATGGGCGCCGCCCATTCAGGGGTCTTCGGGATGCGGTCGTAGCCGGTCCCCATGATGTAGGACTTGTAGTCCGCGTGGGCAGGGGCGCCCTCAGGCATCGTCTTTTCGTCGAACCCGACGCAGTACTTGTCGAGGAACGCCTGGTCGATCCAGTTGTTGCGGATGAACTCATAGGCGAGCGCGTTGACGAGCGCGGCGTCGGTGCCCGGGCGGATCGGGATCCACTGGTCCGCGCGGGTCGAGGCGGTGTCGGTGAACACCGGGTCGATCACGATCATCCTCGGGCGGTGCTTCTCCATCGCCTGGTCGATCTGGTAGCCCTTGCCGCCGCCTGACGGACGGTTCACGTTCGAATTGTTCCCGAACGTGACATAAAGGTCCGCGTTCGCGATCTCAGATGGGAGGGAGGCCTGGAGCCGCTCGCCGAAGGTGAACGGCATCGCGCGCCGGAGCTGCGCAGTCGAGTAGGAACCGTAGTACTTGAGATAGCCGCCCATGAGGTTCATCAGGCGCCACCATGCCCTGCGGCTGCTCACGAGGCTCTGCTGGCCGCTGCAGTACTGCCAGTAGATCGCCTCGTTCCCGTACTTCTCGCGAATCCGCTTCCATTCGGAGGCGATCGTCTTCAGGGCCTCGTCCCAGGTGATCCGGACGAACTTCCCGTCGCCGCGTTCCCCGACCCGCTTCATCGGGTACTTCAGGCGGTCGGGAGAATAGATCCTCTGCCGCATCGAGCGCCCGCGCTGGCACGCCCTGATCTGTCGGGGGAGACGGGGCTCGGCGCTGTCCGGAAGCGAGTTGTCGGTCTCGACCCGGATCACCTGCCCGTTCTTCACAATGCACCGCAGTGGACAGCGCTGGCCGCAATTGATCACGCAAGCGCACCAGACGCAGCTGTCCATTTCCTCGACTGCCCGCGCGACCGCCACGGTGCAGGGGAGCGGCACGATGCCGAGAGCGGAAGCCGCGAGGACGCCCTGGAGGAACGTCCGGCGCTTCGTCAGAAGTTTAGAGAAATCCATTTGCGCTTCTCCTATCGTTCTTCGCCGCCCGGCATTGTTTTCATTTGGTATTTGTTCCCGGGCGAGGGTCTAGTCACCGGCTTCAGTCTGATTAGTGCTTCCGGACGATGCAAGAGGAATTACCTACTTCGGAATGGCACCGCTGACATTCCGGTTTCGTCACCAGATATCAGAACGAAAATTCCGGCATAGAATTTCGCTATAAATCAAGCAGTCGCTGAGCGATTTCGCTTTTGCTCACGAGAATCAATATCAATTCGACCTGTCAGCGAATCAAAAGAACGCAGCTGGCTGAGGAGCAGCGGCTTGGAAAAATACGGTTCTGGAAATATCCCGACGCCGGACGAGCTCCGGCTCCTCGAGCGTCTTCTCTCCGGTGAAACGCTTCGGGGAGCGGCGAAGGCTGCCGGACTCTCGTTGTCATCAGCCTCGAGGCTCCTCTCCCAGGCGCGCGAGAGGGCAGGGGACCCGCTCTTCAAGCGAAGCGGAAACAGGCTTCTCCCCACTCCGAGGATGCGGGCGCTTTCCGAGCGCCTTCTTCCGCTCCTCGAGAGCCTCTCGGGGTTTTATGAGGAGGACCGGTTCGACCCGGGGAGCCTCTCGGGATCGTTCCGGATCCTCGTGACCGACAACGGTTTCCTCGGCTACGTCGCCCCGGTGATTCCGGAACTGAAGAGGAAGGCCCCGGGCCTCACCCTCGACATCATCCCGCTCAGGCGGAGCGGGTCATGGATGATCGAGTCGGGGAGGGCGGACCTCGGAATCTGCGCATTTCCCGACAATCGCAAGTCGCTCCGCTGGATCGTGCTCTCGGAATTTTCGTACTGCCTTGTCCTCCGGAAGGACCACCCGGTCTACCGGAAGTGGCTCCGCGAGGGGGAGCTCTCGCTCTCGGACCTTTCGCCCTACGTCCAGTTCATGAACCGGCGGTTCGCGAGCGGCGGGCAGGACGAGGCCTGCGGCTACGAGCGAGGCCCCGGGACGAACCGCGTGTATTCGCCATACTTCGCAGGGGCCCCTTTCGCGATCCTCGAAAGCTGCCCCTCTGCGGTCCAGTGGGCGACGACGAAAGCCGGCGAGCGGGCAGGGCGGCTTTCGGACGAAATCGGGATGATCCCGGCTGCTGATTTCACGGACTATGGGAACGCCCGCTCGAGAACGAAGCTCGTCTGGTCCGCGCGGGACGACTCGAACCCCGCGAACCAGTGGGTGAGGTCGCTCATCGCTGCCGCGGCGAAGCGGAACTTCGGCTCCGGAGGCACGTCGGATCCCGGGCCGGCCGGGAAGGAATTCTGAGGAACCTGAGGCTCCGTTCAGGAAAAGGGCGCCCCCTCGTTGGGAAGCGCCCTTCTCGAAATGCTGAAGAACGGGGGGGGGTGGGAAAACCCGGCCCGGTTCCCTCCATCAGGCCTTTTTGGTAGCCTTTCCCTTCCGTCCTGTGAGGAGGAAGGAGCCTCCGAGCCCGAGGAACCGGGCGCGGCGCTTTTCGAGGATCAGGCCGTCGTCCGTCTGCGTGAGCTTCACGTTCCGGCAACCGTTCGCTTCCAGCGCGGACTTCATTTCTGCTAGCCCCTGGATCCTCGCGCGCGGCACCATGTCGTGGAGGACGAAGGTGCCCCCTGTCTTCAGCACCCGGATCGATTCGAGGATGAGGGCCGGACGGTTCACGTAGGGGATGCTGTGGTAGACGTAGTTGCTCGTGACGACGTCGAACGTTTCGTCAGGGAACGGGAGCTTCCGCGCGTCGCCCTTGAGGAACGTCGTGTTTGAAACGCCTTCAGCCGCCGCGTTCGCGCCGCAGACCTTCTCGGAGAGTCCCCGGTAGAGGCCGGTCCAGGTGTCGACTCCGGTGACGGTGGCTCCCAGGTTCCGCTTCGCGATTTCGATCGCGAGCGCGCCGCTCCCTGTGCCGACGTCAAGCACGGAGCCTCCTTCAGGCACCGTCACCCGCTCCGCGACCGCCTTCACGACGCGTTCCGCGATCCGTTCGGTTCCGGAGTACGAGAACGCGCGGTTCAGCTGCCGCGCCCGGATGAAGACGAGCCCCGCGAACACTGCCGCCGCGAAGCAGGAAACGGTGGTCCAGGTCTTGAGCGACCCTTCTGACCCGAGGAGCCCCGCTGCTGAGAGAACTCCGAGCACGGCGCAGAGCAGCGCGACCATTCCGAGGAAGAGCACGACGCCCCCCGGCATCCAGTTCCCATAGTCGGGCTTCAGCTTTTCACTCATTCTTTTCTCCCCCGGCTTCCGCCGCGCGTGCGAGCGTTTCGCCCTCAAGCCTGTAGATCGTCCAGTCGGAGAGCGGTGCGGCGCCGAGCGACTTGTAGAAGCGGATGCTCGGCTCGTTCCAGTCGAGGCACGTCCAGTCCATGCGGCCGAGCCCTCGGTCAATCGCGATGCGGGCGAGCCTGCGGATCAGGGCGGTCCCGATCCCGCGGCCCCGGTATTCGGGGAGTACGAAGAGGTCTTCGAGGTAGAGGCCGGCGCGTCCGAGGAAGGTCGAGAAATTGTTGAAGAAAAGGGCGAACCCCGCTTCCTTCCCGCTAACGACCGCGAAAATCACTTCGCACTTCTTCTTCCCGAATATCCACTCGCGGAGAAGCGGTTCCGTCGCGACGACCTCTTTCTCCATCCGTTCGTACTTCGCGAGCGACCGGATGAAGAAGAGGATCTTCCCCTCGTCCCCCGGTTCCGCGAAGCGGAATTCAACGCTGTCCATTCCCTCAGACTCCAAAGCTGCTAGCACGGTCTCACGATTCTAATCCCGGGAAAACAAGCTCCCGCCGGACTTCGCCGGGGCATTTCAAAGGTGTCGCTCGTTTTTGCTTTTCCTGTATATAAATCTATGCGGGATTTGATGGCATCAACTCATGGGAAACCCCGTGGAATAAGGTTTTCTGTTTTTCGAATGGCGAGGACCCGATGGGCCGCGCGGGGAAGAGCTTCCGGTCAGACCTTTTCCCTCGCGGCGTTCGTTCCGGCGATCATTCCGAAGACGAGCGCGTCCGTCACGCTGTCACCCCCGAGCGAATTCCGTCCGTGGATTCCGCCCGTGATCTCGCCTGCGGCGAAGAGGGCCGGAATCGGTCGGCCGAACTGATCGAGGACCCGGGCTTCGGTGTTGATGCGGAGGCCTCCGGGCGTCAGATGGATGCGTTGCTGCACCCTCGCGGCCCAAAACGGCGGCTGGCGGAGTTCGTGCGAGAGGTTGATCGGGAGCTTTCCGAGGGGGTCCCGCTTTGTCCTCACCGACCGGTTGTAGGCGTCGACGGTCCTGCGAAGGGAGGCTACCGGCACGCCGATTTTATGGGCGAGCTCTTCCACGGTGTCCGCCTTGAACGCTTCCCCGATCTCGATCGCCTTCCAGAGGTCGGCCTGCATGAGCATCGAGTAGCTCTTCACGGTCCTGTCGTCCCCGATTTCGAAGGCGAACTCGCCCGGCTGTCGGGAAAAGGCCTCGGCGATCTTGTTCCGGTGCGCGTCCTCGGCGACGAACCGTTTGCCCAGGGAATTCACGACGATGTAGCGGGCATTGTTGATGTGGAGATAGGCCTGGATTCCGGCCTTCGGGTTGGAGCGCGGTACAACCTCGACCGCGTCCATGTCGACAAGCGCCGCCCCAGCCCGTTCGGCCGCGAGGAGCAGCTCGCCTGAAGAACCTGCCTCGTTCGCGCTTTCGAACCGCGCCTTCGCCGGCGCAAAACGGCTGATCATCTCGTGGTTGCTTCCGAAGCCACCCCCCGCGAGGACAAGGGCCTTTTTCGGAATCCAGCGCTCGAGGGTTCCGCCCTCGGTCCGGGCGACCACCGATTCGGCTCGTCCGCCCTTCCCGCGGCGAATCTCGACCACGTCCCGGGAGAAGAAGGTGTCGACCCCGGCACGGGCAGCCGCCTTCGAGAGCACCTGGACGTAGCCCGGCCCGATCGGGACGTGGCTTCGCGGCCAGTGCGACCCCGAATTGATGAGAGTGGGCGAGAACACCATGCCGAGCCTCTCGATCCAGAGGAGGGCGGTCGGTGCCTCTTCGACCATGATGCGGACGAGCGCGGGATCCGCGGTCGGGCCTGCCGCGTCGAGAGTGTCCCGGTAGTGGCGCTCGAGCGAGTCGGGGATCCCGAGCGGCGTCTCGCGAAGCGGATCGACCACCGCCATGTTCCGGGCGTCGAAATAGGCGTTCGCGAGAGCGGGGAGCTTCTCAAGCACAGCGACCCGGGCGCCGGCCTCGGCGGCCGACAGGGCGGCCGCGAATCCGGCGACGCCGCCCCCCGCGACCACAACGTCGTAATCGTTCCGGTAGTCGCTTTTTTTCGATATCGTCTGAAGGCCCGCGACGGTCGCAACGACGGCTGCCGTTGCGCCTAGGCCTGCCACGATCGCCCTGCGGCGCGAGATGTGCATCCTCGTCCCCATGCTCCCTGCCTTGTGCCGGAATCCGTATCCCTCGGAAAACTGAATCGGACCGATGTTCCCGATAGGCTATCATCATCGGCACCATGCGTCACACGTTAAGGGAAATTCTGTCCGCCACGTGGCTCGCCGTCCTGCTGGGAACGGCGCCCGCCACAGCGATCTCAGCCGAGCCGCCGATCCGGATCGGGCTCGTGGGTCCCTTTGCGCCCTGGGTGTGGGTGAATACGCTCGGGCCCACGCTCGAATACCTCAGGAATAGCTTTCCGGACCGCGAGGTGAAGACGGTCGAAGTGACGGAGGTGAAGCCGGACTCCCCGTTCGACTATTTTGTCTCGCAGTCAGGCACCTACTGGGTCGCGAACCGCGAGCTCGGCGCCGTGCACATGGCGACGAGGCTTTCCCGCGTGTCGCCGGACCCGGCGCTTTCGGACGGCGTCGCGGTCGTCGTTCCCACGGAACGAACGGACCTTCGGTCGATCGATGACCTGAAGGGAGAGAGCGTCGCGATCACGGATCGCCGTGCGTTCCAGGGCTGGGGAATCCTCTCCGGACTCCTTGCCCAGCGAGGGCATGATCCAGAAAAGTTCTTTTCCGAAGTGCACGAGACGCACTACCAGGAGCTCGGGGTCCCCTGGGAAATCGCGACGGGGAGGGCGACAGCCGGCGTGATGCAGCTCTGCATGTTCGAGGAGCTTGAGCAGACGGGCGAGCTCACGCCCGGATCGTTTCGAGTGCTTCCCTACGCCGGGGTCGTTCCCGAGCAGAAATCGAAATGCCAGCACACGACGGAGCTTTATCCGGACATGGTCTTCTCGGCACTTCCGTCAGCGGACGCCGAATCAGTTCGCGAGATGACGGCAAAGCTCCTCACGATGCCGACTCTGCCTGAGGGGTATGCCTGGGGGAGTGCCCGTGACTTTTCGGCCCTTGACCGGATGTACAGGGCCCTGAAGCTCGGGCCCTACGAATACCTGCGCACGACGACGCTCCAGGGGTTCGTCCGGCTCTACAAGGCCTGGATCATCGCGGCGCTCATCGCGCTCGCCGCGCTCATCCTCCACTCCGTGCGCACAGGAATGCTTGTCAGGCGGCGCACAGCGTCGCTTCAGAAGGTGCTTTCCGAACGCGACGCGCTGGCGCGTGAAGCGGATTCCGCCCGGGCGAGGCTCTCGGGGCTCGAGCGAAGCGGCATGGTGAGTCAGCTTTCGAGCATGGTGGCGCATGAGCTGAAGCAGCCTGCCGGCGCGATCGTCAACTATTCGGCGGGGCTCGAGATCCTCGCGAGCCGCGGAAACATCCCGAAGCCGCTTCTCGTCGACGTGATCGGAAAAATCCACCGGCAGGCGATCGAGATCGCGAGAATCGTGGACCACGTCCGGTCCTACGCGAAGTCCCGCGGCGCGGAACACGTGTCCTGCGACCTCGCGGCAATTCTCAGGCGCTGCGCGCGGACGACCTCGCTCGCCTCGTCCTCCGGAATCAACGTGGCGTTGTCCGTCAGGAAGGAGCCGGCTCTCATCGAGGGCGACCCGCTTGAGCTCGAGCTCGCTCTTCATAATCTGCTGAAAAACGCGCTGGAAGCCGCATCCGAGCATCCGTCGCCCTTTGTCCGCGCCTTGCTCGACGAGGCTCCCGGAGGATGGAAGGTCGTGATTGAAAATTCCGGCGCCGAGGTGCCTGAGGCAGTCGTAAGGGAAATGGGGCACGCCTTCCTTGGCACAACGAAGGGGCAGAAGGGACTCGGGCTCGGGCTCCCGATCGCGCTCGAAATCGTGGAGCGGCACGGCGGGAGAACCTCGTTCGAAGCACGGCCGGGGGGCGGGCTTCGGGCGGACGTGTTTCTTCCTTCATCCAAATCTGTAATCGTATCTGCCGGGAGAAGGAATCCGGGAGAAAAAACGAATTCTGGAGAAACGCATGTCTAATCTTTCTCTCGTACGGATCGTGGACGACAACGCGGATTTCCGCGAGTCCGAATCCTTTGTCCTCAGGGTCGAAGGCTTCAATGTCGTCACCTACGCTTCCGCGATCGAGTTCCTCGAGAAGGACGATCCCCGGATTCCGGGCTGCGTCGTGCTCGACGTCCGGATGCCCGGCATGAGCGGCCTGGAACTCAAGGAAGCGATGGATGAGCGATCGATCGGGCTTCCGGTCATCATCATCACGGGGCACGGCGACATGGACATGGCGGTCCAGGCCTTCCGCCAGGGGGCAAGCGACTTCCTCACGAAGGCGGACGAGCCGACAAAGCTCTTCGCCGCGGTCAGGAAGGCGATCGCGAAGGATGCGGAAGCGCGCCTGAGGACAGAAGGGGAGGAGACCGCGCGCACCCGCTGGGCTTCTCTCACGCAACGCGAGCGGGAAGTCGCGGTCCGGGTCGCGAACGGGCTTCTCAACAAGCAGATCGCCTTCGAACTCGGAATCAGCGAGCACACTGTGAAGATTCACCGCGCGTCCGCCATGCGGAAGCTTCACACCTCGTCTCCGGCTGAATTCATCCGGACCCTTGACGCAGCCGGGGCCCTTCAGGAGCAGCCGGCCGAATCGTGATTGTCCCTTTTTCAAGGCGGCCAAGAACGGCTTATATCTAAATGCCTAGTGCGTATTACCTATATCTTTCGTGACAGGTACCCCGGGTAACCAACATCTGATTCGATTTTCCCTCCCTTGAGGAATTATTCCCTTAGCGGCATTTCGATGCCCTGAAGTTGTACTACCAATTTGAGGAGAGGAAAAATGAGCACGAACGTTTCCCGTCGTACATTCCTTGGCGGTTCCGCTGCGATCGGCGGCGCCATGATGGCTGCCGCCTCCGGCGCACTTGCCGCTGGGAAGAAGGGCGCGAGCAAGATCCCCGCTAAGTGGGACTACGAGGCTGACGTGGTCGTCATTGGTGCCGGCGCTTCCGGCATCCCTGCCGCGATCCGCGCACGTGAAGCCGGCCTCACTGCCCTTATCGTCGATGCCAACTACGATATCGGCGGCCACGCGATCATTTCCCAGGGCAACACCCTGATCGGTGGCGGCACCGCGATGCAGAAGAAGTACGGCATCAAGGACGATCCCGAGACCTGGTTCAAGGACCTGACCGACTGGTCGGTCACTCTCCCGAACGGGTGGCCGGATTACCGCTTCATTGACCGCGCCCAGGCGCACATGATCGCCTACAACGGCGTCGACACCTACAACTGGCTCGTGAAGATCGGGGTTCCCTTCATCGACAAGAAGCCGGATAACGCCGGCGCTTACGGTGCCGGCTGCTCCGCGCCTCGTGAACTGCACTTCTCCTGGACGAAGGGCGCGAACGCTGAAGCCCCGTCCGGCACCCGCGGCACCGTTCTGATGCGCGCCCTCGAACAGGCTGCCCTGAAGGCCGGCGTCAAGTTCCTGATGAACTTCTACATGGACGACATCATCGCGACCCAGAAGGACGGCGTCACGACGAAGGTCCTCGGCATCAACGCCCACCGTACCCCGAAGGTTCTCCCGGACGGCAAGGAGCTCGTTGCCCTGAACGCCGCGAACCCGGCCTTCATCAAGGAAAAGAAGCAGAAGATCACGGTTCACGCGAAGAAGGCCCTCGTCCTCGCGACCGCTGGCTGGACCGACAACGTCGCCTTCCGCCGCATCATCGACCCGCGCCTCCACGCCGAGTACGCTTCCGCCGCTACCGAATACTCTCCGCAGGACGGTTCCGGCACGCTCGCCGCGATCAAGCTGGGCGGCGCGCTCTGGGGCGTCGTTAACGCCTGCACGGACCGCTCGATTTCTCTCACCCGTGGCGCCGTGATCGGTGTTCGCGACACGTACCTCCGCTGGGCTCCTGAATCCCCGCTTTTCCCGATCATCAAGCACTCCGGCGTTGCGCTCCGCAACTGGCAGAACGCGATCGTCGTCAACTGGTGCGGCAAGCGCTTCTTCGATGAGCTCGTGAGCGTCGGTGCCTCCAAGACGAAGGGCCCGGCGATGACCTCCTACGGCACCTCGAACGCGACCCGCGGCCTGATGAACGGCACGAACGGCGCTCACTTCAAGGATCTCGACAAGAACCCCTACGTCCAGGGCGACTATCGCAACTACCTCCGCACGAAGTACAACCCGCTCAACTTCATCCCGGCTGCCCTCGCTCTGAACGAAGGCTCCACGCTTGAGAACGACTTCGACGCTGGTCCTCAGTGGGCAATTTTCGACTCCGAAGGCGCCCGCCGCGAGAAGATGCACATCAACGACACGACGGTCGATCCGAAGTACTGCTTCAAGGCCGACACGATCGAAGAGCTCGCGCAGAAGATCAACAGCAATCCGTGGATGACCCACAAGATTGATCCGAAGCAGCTCGCCGAGACCGTGAAGCGCTACAACGAGTTCGTCGACAAGGGCGAGGACACGGACTTCGGCAAGCCGAAGCCCATGTACAAGATCGAGAAGGCCCCGTTCTACGGCGCCTGGACTTCGGTCACCCTCCACGACTGCTACTGCGGCCTGCACGTGAACCAGGAACTGAACGTCGTCTGCTGGGACGGCAAGACCACAATTCCGGGTCTCTACGCCGTCGGCGAAGTGACGGGCGGCTCCTCGATGCACGGCCTCTCCCGCGGCCTGATCCAGTCGTACGTCCTCGGCAAGAAGTTCGCTTCTCTCAAGTAACTTCGGCGTGAAGGAGGAAGAGCAATGAAGAAAACCGTTATCGCCGCAATGCTCCTAGCAGCGGCCGGCCTCTTCGCTCTTCCGTCCTTCGCGACGGATCCTGCCCCTGGAAGCCCTGAGTACTGTCTGCAGTGCCACGGCCCCTACGACAAGCTCCGTGAACAGACGAAGGACTGGAAGGACGAATTCGGGGACAAGATCCAGCCCCACCAGTACATGGATCCGACGGCTGGCAAGCCGCATGAGGCGAGGAAGCTCCCGCCGGACTGCAAGGAGTGCCACGGAATTCACTCCATCCCGCCGAAGAAGGGCGAGAAGCATAAGCAGCCGACGTTCTCGACCTGCTACGGCTGCCACCACATGGAGAACTTCCAGAAGTGCAGCAGTTCCGGTTGCCACGAGGAAGGTGCGCCGTCAAAGAAGAAGTAGCAGGACCTGTCGTCCAATGCACGTTTTTCTCCCCGACGCCGCGCCGGGGGGAAATGAAAAGAAGATTCCCCAAGCAGCGCGGCAAAGCAAATCCGGAAGGTTTTTTCTAGGAAACCTTCCGGATGACTTTCTCTTCCGGAGCGGTGACGCGAAGCGCGCGCCCTCGCATTCCGGTCCCGGCGGATCCCCTCTCCATCCGCCGGGTTTTTCTTTCTCTGCCTGAGATGTTTCTTCCAGCGGCTGAAAGCCTTGCTGCTGGGCAGCGCCAGCCCGCGCGCCAGTGCGGGGAAGATCTGTCGGGTATTCTGGAATGGAGCATTCCGTTTTGCGGGCCGTGTCTGCCAGGGTCTATGGGGCAAGGTAACGACGGCAGGGTCTGAAACCCTGAAAGACCTGGCAGCGAATAATTTCTCCAACCGAATAGGAGTTGCGGGAACAGGATTCACGAATTTCCCGCCGGGGGCTGGAATGCACCCGGCCGTCCCTGCAGTTCTCTTTAGCCAGTTGTTCTCTAATCCCGGTTCGGGAAGAAGACCTCGCGGACCCGGCGTGAATTTCCTTCCCCTGAAAGCGTGCCGATTACGGAGAAGAGGAACCCAGCAAAGGTCCCGAAGACGATGTTGTGGAACCCCGCCACATGGATCCCGAGCGCCATCATCGCGGTGTAGAGCCCGAGTCCCGTCGCGACTCCCCAGGCGGCGCCGCGCGTGTTCATCCGGGGCCAGAAGAGTCCGAGGACGACCGGCCAGAGGAACGCGCTTTCAAGCCCCCCGAACGCGAACATGTTGACCCAGACCACGATGCTCTGCGGATAGAGCGCGAGGAGGATCGAAACTAGCCCGAGGAAGAGCGTGACTGAAACGCTTACCCGCTTCGGGTCAAGAGTAGAGAGGCGCTTCCTCGCTTCCTCACCCACAGAACGCTCGAGAAGGTCCCTGACGACGGTGGAGGACGCCGCGATGAGGAGAGAGGAGACCGTGCTCATCGTCGCGGCAAGCGGCCCCACGATCGTGATGCCGGCGAGGATCGGGTTCATGTGCCCAACGATCAGCTGCGGAATCACGGCGTCGGTGCCCGCCGCGGGCTTCGCGAGCACAACGCCCCGCGCGAGGACCCCGATCAGGGTCATTCCGATCATGAGCGCGCCGCAGACGATCGTTGCGACGATCATCGCGCGCGAGAGGTCCCGTGTCGTCCGGTAGCCGAGGCAGCGGACAAGGGACTGCGGGAGCCCGACCGTTCCGAAGCCGACCAGGATCCAGGAAGAAAAGAGGAGGGTCCAGGGAAGGGCGCCGCCCGCGTCTGGCTTCAGATTCCGGCTCACGCCGTCAGGGCCGACGTTCGCGGCGGAGATCGTCTGCATGATTCCGGAAATTCCGCCGCCTTCGTCGAGGACAGTCCAGCCGAGCGACACCATGCCAACAAGCATCAGAACCGCGCACACGGCGTCCGTCCACACCACTGCCCTGAACCCGGACGAGGTGTAGATCACGGTGACCGCGGCGAAGAGGATGAGACCGAGCTTGTAGTCGAGTCCGGTGATCGCGGAGAAGATCTGGGCTCCCCCCATGAACTGCCCCACCACCATCGCGGTGAAGAAGACGAGGAGGAATACGGAGAAGGCGACCGCGAGCCCTCGCGACTCGTACCGCGCGCGGAGAACGTCGATGATCGTGAGGGAGTCCGTGCGTCGTGCGATAACGGCAAGCTTCTTCCCAACGGTCCCGAGGAGGAGGAACCCCGTGATGATCTGGGGCGCGGCGAAGACGACCCAGCCGAACCCGAGGTTCCAAGCGACTCCTGGCCCCGAAACGAAGGAACTCACGCTTCCGTATGTCGCGACGAGGGTCATCTCGAGGACGATGCCCCCCATCCCGCGGCTTCCGATGAAGTAGTCGCGCTCGAAGTCCTTCGCGCTCCTTCCAGCGCGGTTTGCGAGCCATCCCACCGTGAGGAGGAGGGCGAGGAACGCCATTACCGGCACAAGAACGGAAACCGATCCAGTCATTCCCGGCCCTCCTTTTCTTCATCGTCCCCGAGGTCGAAGTCGACGAACCAGCGCTTCACGACGAAGATCACGCCCGCGACCGAGAGGAGATAGCCGCCGATGCAGGACACGGTGAACCAAAGCGGCATGCCGAGGAGAAGCTCCGATCTGTTCCGGAGCAGCAGCACGGCGAGCCAGAATGCCGCGGTGACGATCACGGCAAGGACGAGCGTCATCCGTGCCTCACGGTCCATGACGTCGAATTTTTCACGATAGCTCAGCTTCTTCATTTTCTCAGATGACGCAAAAGCCGAATTTGCATGAATCAGGAACACGATTAATCCCGCCGTCCCTGGGGAGAGAAAACGGCGGGATTCCTCTTGAGTATAGATGCCGCGAAGTTCAGATCGTGGTGACAGGGGGGCGAAGGGGATAGCGCTTCGGGGCTAGACCGGGCGCTTTTCCCCGTTCTTGTCATACAGGAAAATCAACCGGCAGGTTCGTCCTCGTGCGGGCCGCTCTCCGCGAGCAGCACGCAGCGGTCGCTCCGCATGTATTTCCGGAAGTTCTTCCGGAAGCGGATCGCGAGAGAGTTCGCGCGCTTTCTCCATTCGTCAGGATTCGAATATGTGTTCCGGGGGTCTAGGATCGAGCGGTCGGTTCCGGGGAGCTCGGTCGGGAACTCGAGCCCGAAGACGGGGAGCGTCGCGGTCGGTGCGCGGAGGATGGAACTATTGAGGATCGCGTCCACGATCGCGCGGGTGTCCCGAATTGAAATCCTCTTCCCGGTTCCGTTCCAGCCGGTGTTCACGAGGTAGAACCGGGAGTCGGACTCGGTCGCGCGCCGCGCGAGCACCTCCGCGTACTTGAACGGGTGGAGCGAGAGGAACGCCTGGCCAAAGCACGCGGAGAAGGTCGGCACCGGTTCCGTCACGCCGATCTCGGTTCCGGCGAGCTTTGAAGTGTACCCGGAGAGGAAGTAGTACTCGGCCTGCTCGGTTGTGAGGATGGAGACGGGCGGCAGCACCCCGTACGCGTCCGCCGCGAGGAAGATCACCTGCTTCGCGGCAGGACCCCGCGAAACGGGCCGGACGATGTTATCGATGTGGTAGATCGGGTAGGAGACCCGGGTGTTCTCGGTCCTGCTCCGGTCGGAATAGTCAGGCGTCCCGTCAGAGCGGACCGTGACGTTCTCGAGCAGCGCGTCCCGCCTGATCGCCTGGTGGATGTCGGGTTCGCTCTTCGGATCGAGGTCGATCACCTTCGCGTAGCAGCCGCCCTCGTAGTTGAAGATCCCGTCGTCGTCCCACCCGTGCTCGTCGTCCCCGATGAGGAGGCGCTTCGGATCTGTGGAGAGCGTGGTCTTCCCGGTGCCAGAGAGCCCGAAGAAGATCGCGGAGTTCCGGCCCTCCCTGTCCGTGTTCGCCGAGCAGTGCATCGAGGCGATGCCGCGGAGCGGGTTCAGGTAGTTCATGATGGAGAAGAGCCCCTTCTTCATCTCGCCACCGTACCAGGTGTTGAGGATCACCTGTTCGGATGTCTGCAGGTTGAAGGCGACCGCGGTTTCGCTCGCGAGCCCGAGCGCCTTCCAGTTCCCGACCTTCGCGCGGCTCGCGCAAAGCACCGTGAACTGAGGCGCGCCGAACTTGGCGAGCTCTTCCTCCGAGGGCCTGATGAACATGTTCGTGACGAAATGCGCCTGCCACGCGATCTCCATCACGAACCGCACCCTGATCCGGGTCGCGGGACTCGCGCCGCAGAAAGCGTCGACGACGAAGAGGCGCTTTCCGGAGAGCTCCTCCGCCGCGATCCGGCGGACTTCTCCCCAGGCTTCCGGAGTCATCGGGTGGTTGTCGTTCGGATAGTCGTGGTTGTCCCACCAGACCGTGTAGCGGCTCGCGTCGTTCAGGACGAAGTACTTGTCTCGGGGGGAGCGTCCCGTGAAGCGCCCGGTCATCACGTCCACGGCGCCGGTGTCGGTCAGGATTCCCTTTTCGAACCCTTCGAGCCCGGGCTTCATCTCCTCCTCGAAAAGCCTCTCGTAGGACGGGTTACGGATGATTTCAATCGGGTCTCTGATCCCGATCCGAGCGAGGCTCTCCGCAATGCCGCTTTCCTGCTTCTTCGACATCCCTTCTTTCCTTTACAAGAACTTTACAAACGTGCTTTCGATTATAGGGAGCAGGCTTCGGGGCCGGAACTCCTTCGCTCAGGCGGTTTCCGGGGTTCAAGAGCTTTTCCTCGCACGAAAAAGCCGCCCATTCCCCGGAGACCAATGGGGGGAAGGGCGGCTAGGGGTAGAAAGCGGGGAGAGGGGCGGGCGCCGCCTCTTCCGGATTCCGAAACGATTACTTGAGAAGCAGGGCGTTAAGGCTCTTCACGAAGGCGCTCGGGTCCTTAAGCGTCCCCTGGTCCGCGAGGAGCGCCTCGGAGAGGATGAAGTTCGCCCATTCGCCGAACTTCGCGTCGTCAGTCTCAGCGGCCGCGCGGCCGATCAGCGGGTGCTCTGGGTTGATTTCGAGCGCGTACTTCTCTTCCGGCACGGGTTGCCCTGCGGCTTCGAGCATCCGCCTCATCTGCGGCGTCAGCATCTGGTCGCGGTTCCCGACGACGCAGCAGGGGCTGTCGGTGAGGCGGTCCGTTACCCGTACGTCGGAGACCTTGTCGCCGAGCGCCTTCTTAAGCCGCTCGACGATCCCCTTGTGGGCCTTCGCCGCCTCGTCCTTCTTCTCCTTCTCGTCCTTGTCCTCAAGCTCCCCGAGGTCGAGGTCGGACGCGGTCGCGCTCACGAACTTCTTCCCCTCGAACTCGGGGACGTTCGCCATCAGCCACTCGTCCACGCGGTCGGAGAGGAGGAGGACCTCGACGCCCTTCTTCTTCAGGCGTTCGAGGTAGGGCGAGTTCGCGGCGGCCTCATAGGACCCGGCCGTAAGGTAGTAGATGTTCTTCTGCTTCTCGGGGCAGCGCTTCACGTAGTCCTCGAGCGACACGTCCTGCGCGGCGGTCCCGGACTTCGTGCTCGCGAACCGGAGAAGCTTCATCACTTCGTCCCGGTTCGAGTAGTCCTCGACCGGGCCTTCCTTCATGACGCGCCCGAACTGCGCCCAGAACTCGGCGTACTTTTCCTTCTCGCCCGCGAGCTTCCCGATCATCGCGAGTGCGCGCTTCGTCACCGCCTTCTTAAGCTTCCGGGTCACCGGGCTGTCCTGCAGGATCTCGCGCGAGACGTTGAGCGGCAGGTCCGCGGTGTCGACGAGCCCCTTCACGAACCGGAGGTAGTTCGGGAGGAAGGCGTCCGCGTTGTCCATGATGAAGACGCGCTGCACGTAGAGCTTGAGGCCGCCCTCGCGCTCGCGGCTGTAGAGATCCCACGGGGCTTCCTTCGGGACGTAAAGGAGGCTCGTGTACTCGAGGTCCCCTTCGACCCGGTTATGCGCCCAGCAGAGGGGATCCGAGTAATCGTGCGAGATGTGCTTGTAGAACTCGCGGTACTGCTCGTCCTTGATGTCCTTCGGGGGCAGCGTCCAGAGCGCCTTCGCGTCATTCACCTGCACCCAGTGCCACACGGGTTCGGCGTCCTTCTTCTCGTCCGCCGGGGTTTCCTTTTCCCAGAGCCAGACCGGAGTCGAGATGTGGTCCGAGTACTTCGTGATCACTTCGCGAAGGGTCCACTCGGAGAGGAACTCCTTCTCCGTGTCCTTGAGCGTGAGTATCACGTCGGTCCCGCGGCCTTCCTTCGTCACGGTTTCGCTCGTGTAGGTGCCGCTCCCGTCGCTTTCCCACCTGACCGCCTCGTCAGGACCGGCCTTCGCGGAGCGCGAGATCACCGTCACCTTGTCCGCCACGATGAAGGCGCTGTAGAAGCCGACCCCGAACTGGCCGATCAGTTGCGAAGCCTTCGCCTGGTCCTTCGAGAGATTCTGGAAGAACTCCTCGGTGCCGGACTTCGCGATCGTGCCGAGGTGCTCGTTCGCTTCCTCAAGCGTCATCCCGATGCCGTTATCCGAGATCGTGAGCGTCCCCGCCTTCTCGTCCGCCTTCACGCGGATCCGGAAAAGGGGATCGTCCTTCGTGAGCTCCGGGTCCTGGATCGAGAGGAACCGGAGCTTGTCAACAGCGTCGGACGCGTTCGAGATCAGTTCGCGAAGGAAGATCTCCTTGTTCGAATAAAGCGAATTCGCGAGAAGCTTGAGGAGCTTCGTCACCTCGGTCTGGAAGCCGTGAACCTGTGCAGCCATTTCTAACCTTTTCTCCATCCCGGCCCTTCACCGGGGGAGTTTCCCGTGGGGAAGGGCCTTTCTTGTTGCCGATCCTCCTTATTTGGGGGCGGATGGCCGGGTTTTCAAGTGGGAGGGTGGCGGGGCTGGGAAATGAAAAGGCCGGGAGGCGATGTCTTCCTGTTGCAGGAAGGCCTGCTCCCGGCCAGCGGACCGTAAAGCGGCTTCGAGTCCGGTCCTACGCGTCGTCGTCCTGGAACGCGGTCTCGCGTTTCTTCCGGACGGACGGCGCGAGCACGGCGACGAGGAGGAGGAGCGCGGCGATGAGGAGCCCGCAGCTGATCGGCCGCGTGAAGAAGACGGTCGGGTCGCCCCGCGAGAGGAGAAGCGCCCGCCTCAGGTTCTCCTCCATCATGGGCCCGAGGATGAAGCCGAGGATGAAGGGCGCCGCCTCGCATCCGAGCTTGATGAAGACGTAGCCGAGGATGCCGAAGAAGATCGAGACCCAGATGTCGAAGACATTGTTGTTGATCGAGTAGGTCCCGATCACGCAGAACGCTACGATCGCAGGGAAGAGCCACCGGTACGGAACGCGGAGCAGCTTCACCCATACGTTGATCATCGGGAGGTTGAGGACCACGAGCATCAGGTTCCCGACCCACATCGAGACGATGAGGCCCCAGAAGAGCGCGGGGTCCGTGCTCATCACCTGGGGGCCGGGCTGGATGTCGTGGATCATCATCGCCCCGATCATGAGGGCCATCACGGCGTTCGACGGGATCCCGAGCGTGAGCATCGGGATGAAGGAAGTCTGGGCTCCCGCGTTGTTCGCGGATTCGGGCGCCGCGACTCCCTTCACGTTCCCTTCGCCGAACGGCGGGTTCGCGTTTTTCCCGGCGATCTTCTTCTCCATCGTGTAGGCGGCGAAGGAGGAGAGGAGCGCCCCGCCCCCTGGGAGGACGCCAAGCAGCGACCCGACCGCGGTCGACCGGACGACAGGCGCGATGCACTCGCGGATATCGGCCCATGTCGGAAGGACGCGCCCGACCTTCATCGTGGAAAACGTCCGCGACCCGCCCCGCTCGAGGTTGTTCGCGATCTCCGCAAACCCGAAGATTCCCATCGAGATCGCGACGAAGTTGAGTCCCTCCTGGAGGCTCTCGGTGCCGAAGGTGTATCGGAGGGCGCCTGAATTGATGTCGGTCCCGACCATGCCGAAGAGGAGCCCGAGGAGCACCATGCAGAACGCCTTGATGAGGGAGCCGTTCGCGAGCACCACGGCGCCGACGAGGCCGAGCACCATGAGGCTGAAGTACTCGGCCGCCTCGAACTTGAAGGCGATCGCGATGAGGGGAGGAGCGAACGCGGCGATGACAAGCGTCGCGACGCAGCCGGCGAAGAACGACCCGAGCGCGGCGACCCCAAGCGCGGTGCCCGCGCGCCCCTTCTTCGCCATCTGGTGCCCGTCAAGGCACGTGATGACGGCTGAGGCGTCGCCCGGGATGTTGACGAGAATCGCCGTGGTCGAGCCGCCGTACTCCGCGCCGTAGTAAATGCCGGCAAGCATGATGAGGGCGGCGGAGGGGTCGAGCGAATAGGTGATCGGGAGCAGCATCGCGATCGCGGCGACGGGCCCGATCCCGGGGAGCACCCCGATCAGCGTCCCGACCGTGACGCCGACGAAGCAGTAGAAGAGGTTCGAGAGCGTCAGGGCGTTCCCGAACCCGATGGCGAGGTTCGAAAGAAGGTCCATGGCCCTAGTCTCCGATGAGGAACGGCGGGATGACGGGGATCGTCATTCCGAGGAGGTAGACGAAGATCATCCAGCAGAGCGCGCAGAGGATGACGACGAGGACGATCACTTCCTTCGTCCTGAATTCGCCGCCCGCGGCCGAGCAGAGGATCACCATCAGCGCCATCGCGACGAGGAACCCGGTCCATTCGAGGAGAAGGCAGAAGACTGCGATCGAACCCATGATCGAGAAGAGGATCACGAGGTTCGGGCGCGGAATCCGGCCATCGGTCCCGTCGTTTGGCGAGAGGAAAAGTCCCTTCACCGCGCAGGCGAGCCCGAGGAAGGTGAGGATCCCGCCGAGCAGCGTCGGGAAGTATGCGGGGCCCATGCGGGAGGCCGAGCCGAGCTCGTTCTCCTGGGCAAATATGATGAAGAAGATCCCGAACGCGGCGAAAAGAATGCCGGCCCAGAAGTCCTTCTGGTTCTTGAGTTTCAACGTGGATCGCCTGAAAGTGTGGAAAACTGCGTCCCGTGGGCCTGGGGCCCGATGGGGAAGCGCTGCACCGGGGAAGGATCTCGAGGTCCGTTTCCCATTGCAAGGAAAGGGGCGGGGGCGTTCCGTACGCCCGTCGCCCCTCCCGAGGTGCCGGCAGGGAACCCGGGGCCGCGGCTATCCTAGGCGCGGTCCGGCTCCCTCACGCGCCTAGTCGACGTGCGCGCCGGAAACCTTGACGATCTTCGCGTACTTCGGGATCTCGTGCTGGATCAGGTCCGCGAACTGCTCTGGCGTGGTGGGCGACGCTTCGCCGCCAAGCTTCGCGAGGCGGTCGGAGACGGCCTTCGACTTAAGGGCGTCCGTGAATGCCTTGTTCAGCTTCGCGACCTCGTCCTTCGGGGTCTTCGCCGGGGCGAAGAGCCCGTACCAGGTGGAGATGTCGAAGTTCTTCACGCCGCACTCCTGCATCGTCGGGACGTTCGGAAGGGCCTTCGCGCGGCGCGCGGTGGTGACAGCGAGCGGAATGAACTTACCGGCCGCGATATTGGAAGTGGCGGAAGCGAGGTTGTCGAAGATCAGCTGCGTCTGGCCGGAAAGCACGGAGAGCTTCGCGGGGCCCGCGCCCTGGAACGGGACGTGGACGATGTCGAGGCCCGCCTCGGCCTTGAGGAGCTCGCCCGCGAGGTGGCCGGCGGAGCCGTTGCCGCCGGAAGCGAAGTTGAGCTTCCCGGGGTTCTTCTTCGCGTAGGCGATGAGGTCCTTCACGCTCTTGATGCCGGACTGCTTCTGGAACTCGGGCGTGATCACGAGGACGTTCGGGACGTGCGCGATCAGGGTGATCGGCTGGAAGTCCTTCACCGGGTCGTAGGGGAGCTTCTTGAAGAGCGAGGGGTTGATCGCGTGAGTCGCGACGGCGCCGACGACGAGGGTCTTGCCGTCCGCCTTCGCCTTGGCGACGGAGGAGACGCCGCGCGTGCCGCCGGCGCCCGGGCGGTTCTCGACCACGACCGTGCCGAGCGTGCCCTTCACGGCGTCAGCGAGCGTGCGTGCGGAGACATCGAGCGGACCGCCGGCAGGCCACGGGACCACGATCGTGGTCGGGCGGGACCCCAGGGCGAGGGCGGGGCCGGTAACGGCGGTGAGGATCGCAGCGGCGGCTGCGCTTGCAAATGTACGACGGTTCATAATTACTCGATGTCCTTCCTTGAATTTAGTGTCCGGCGCCTTAAGTGACTCTTCGGCGTGGCGGACTGGATGTATCTCTAAAAATTAGGGAATTGGGCCAATTAGAACGATTTGGCCCGCGTCCTGCAAGCTTGGAAACGCGTTTGTTAGGGAAAATACTTCCGCATTTTTGCGGACTTATGACAAATTGCTTAGGTATTTTCCCTTTTGATGGAGGTGCGGAAATGGATTTCGAAAAGCTCTACATCGGAGGGAAGTGGGTTCCGAGCGCGTCGTCCTCGTGGATCGAGGTCGAGAACCCTGCGGACCAAACGGTCGTCGCCCGGGTTCCGGCCGGGAACGCGGCTGACGTTGACCGGGCGGCAAAGGCCGCGGCTGCCGCGCTCCCCGCGTGGCGTGCGACGCCGCTCGCCGAGCGCATCGCCCTGATGGAGCGGTTCCTCACGGAATTCCGCGCCCGCGAGGAAGAGCTCGTGCGGCTCGTCCGCGAAGAGCTCGGGAGCCCCGAGGGGTTCACGCGGAAGAGCCAGGTCGAGTACCAGTACGTGAGGACCCGGAACTACATCGACCTCGCGCCATCGGTCCCGCTCGTAGAGAAGATGGCCGCCTCCACCGTGTACCGGGAGCCGGTCGGGGTCGTCGCCTGCATCACGCCCTGGAACTACCCCCTCGGGCAGGTGATCCAAAAGATCGTCCCGGCGCTCCTCATGGGGAACACCGTGATCCTGAAGCCGAGCCAGCACACGCCGCTCTCCGCCTATTCGCTCGCCGAGGCGATCGACGCCGCCGGGTTCCCGGCCGGCACCTTCAACCTCGTGACCGGCCGGGGGTCGGAGCTCGGTGCGAGCCTCTCCACGCATCCGCTCGTCGACATGGTCTCCTTCACCGGGTCGACGAAGGGCGGGATCGCTGTTTCGAAGAGCGCGCTTGAATCCGTGAAGCGCGTGAGCCTCGAGCTTGGCGGCAAGTCCCCCTACGTGATGCTCCCCGGGATCCGCGACTATTCGGTTCCGATCCATATCCTCTTCAATTCGATCCTCCTCAACTCCGGGCAGACCTGCACGGCGTTCTCCCGCCTCCTCGTCCCGGAGTCGGAAGCGGAGGCGATCGAGCGCGAGATGCTCAGGATCGTTCCCGAGTACAAGGTGGGCGACCCGAAGGACCCCGCGTCGAAGCTCGGACCCATGGCGTCCCGTGCCCAGTTCGAGAAGGTGCGGAGCTACATCAGGCTCGGGCTTGAGGAGGGCGCGAGGCTCCTCACCGGATCAGTTCCGGAGGAGGGCCGCGGCTACTATGTCGAGCCCGCGATCTTCACGGGCGTTTCGAACTCGATGCGGATCGCCCGCGAGGAGATCTTCGGGCCGGTGCTCTGCGTGATCACCTACAAGGACATCGACGAAGCGGTCCGGATCGCGAACGACGCGACCTACGGCCTCAACGCCGGGGTGTTCGGCGAAAAGGCGCTTGCGACCGAAGTCGCGAAGCGGATCGAGGCCGGGAACGTCTACATCAACACGAGCCCGCGCGACACCTCGGCCCCGTTCGGCGGCTGGAAGCAGAGCGGCATCGGGCGCGAGGGAGGCGTCTACGGGATGATCGAGTTCACGGAGCAGAAGGCGCTCTTCGACACCGGGGACTAAGACACGATCCCTTCACTCAAGGCAACGGGGGCGGTTCGGAAGTCAGGAGAACCGCCCCTATAAATTTCTGCACATTCAATTTTTGGGAGACCTGAAAGTGTCCGCATCAAGGGAATCGGTCCTGAGCGAAGCGAGGAAGGCGCTAGAGGAGGCGGTCAGTGCCGGGGAGGCGCTGAACCGAGCCCTCGATCGTCCTGATGGAGCAGCCCCGGACACGGTCCGTACCGCGGCATCCGGGTTCGGAAGGGCGCGGGAAACGCTTGAGCGCACGGGGATCGCCCTGATGCTCTCGCGGGGCGGCGACCCGGGGACCGGGGATCCGGGGGCCTTCAGGGAAGAGGCGCTCCGCGCAGCCCACACGCTTGAACTTCTCACACCCCGGATCGTCACGCTCCGGGGGAACCCGCCAGGGGACTCCGATCCCGGCTGGGACGAGGCGCTCAGAAGCGCGGAACTTGAGGCCTACGAGTCGGCGAAGCTCCTCCGGGCCGCGGCGAAGGGAGCCGAATAAGAATTACGGGGCAGGGGCAGCCGTTCACCTCGGGCGGAAGAATCCCCGGCCTTCAGCGCGTATTTCGTTCTCCCACGAGTTCACGTCGCGCTCCGCCGCTACCCGGTCCTCGTGCCTGAACGTGTAGTGCCCGCAGGACGCGTTGTAGCCCCGGGCCGCGCGGTTGAACGCGTCGACCGCATCGCCCTTCGTCCGGTCGATGTTCGCGCCGGCGGCCTCGAGCCGGATCCTTTCGGCGAGGCACCACCGGATCTCCGCCTGATTGAAGGGCCTTTCCGTTCCGGGTGCCGGACGCACGGCGCCGAAGAGCGCGTTCGTGTCGCGACGGAATTCCCGCTGCTGTTCCCGGGCGGGGGCAGGGGCCGGGTTCTCAGCCTGATCTTCAGGCTTCACGCCTTCCGTGCGATGGAACTCCGGATCATGTCCGCCAGAAAGAATAGCGGAAAGAGGATCGTCAGATCCGGATGGCTGCGGCTTCGGGAGCTCTCCCGGAACATCCGAAGGGCCTTCGGGCCCGGGATCCTGAACTGGACCTTCCGCTTCCGGAACGTATTCGCCCTCGCGCCTCAGGGGGCTCGCCGAATCGTCACCGAACCCGGGAAGGCGGGACGAAGGAGCTGGGGCCGGTGAAGCGGCCCCCGGTTCAACCGGCAGGGCGGTTCCCGCGGGTTGCGGGGCGGAAGGTCCGGAAGGGTCGCCGGTGGCAATCCCGTTCGTCACCGCTGCGGGCGACTGCTCCGCGGGCGGGGTTTCTAGGGAAGAGGCGGGGGAGGAGCCCCCGTTTCCGCAACCCGAAGCGAGGACCGAGAGCGCAACGGCGACTGCGGCGAGGGCCGCCGCCCGACGCGGGAAGCGTCCTTTCTTCTTTCCCTGTTCCGTCGCTTTCTCTTCCCTCATCTGCGTCTGATTCCAGGTAAAGGCCCGGAGCGCCTTCAGCGGACACCGAGGTACTTGTGGATCTGGACCGAGACCCGGAAGCGGCCTCCCCGCTCCATCGCGGTGCGGAAGCAGAGGTCGGACGCCGCGGAGTCGGCGGACAGTGGCTGCAGCGAAACCGGTGTGTCAGCGGGGATCAGGGGGAGGATCCGGTCGAGCGCCGCGAGATCCTCTGGCGACCCCACCACCATCTTCACTTCGTCCGCCCGACGGAGAGCCTCGGGAAGGACCCTTCCGCCCGGCACCGTGATCTTCGGGGACACCGTGACGAAGGTCCGGTCAGGAACATCGACCGGGAGGAACCCCGAGGTTTCGATTTCGGTCCTGAACCCGGACCGCTCGAGGGAACCGAGGAGCTGCCGCACGGGCTGCGCGCAAGGTTCGCCCCCTGTCACTACGGCGAGCGGCACCCGGGGCCAGCGGTCACGAGCCTGACGGGCGACTTCGTCCCCCGTGATCCTCGCGCAACGGGGCTTCGAGTCCTTCCGGAACACTTCTTCGGGATCGACCAGGGCGACTTCCCCCGAGCCTTCCTTCCACGTGTACTTCGTATCGCACCAGGGACAGTGCACGGGGCAGCCCTGGAGCCGGACAAACACCGCCGGGGTACCGGCGAGGAGTCCTTCGCCCTGGATCGAGGCGAAGATCTCGTTCACGAAATACACGGGATCCGCTTCTAGAGGATGTAGCTCGCCGTGCATTTCCTCGTCTCCTCCACGTCGCAGCGGACGAGCTTCACACCCGTCCCCTCGAGCTGCTTCGGGGCGACGGTCTTCACGAGGTACTCGGCAATGTTCTCCGCTGTCGGGTTGAACGGCACCTTCACGACCTTGGGGTCGAGCGCGAGAAGCGGATCCGCGAGGGGATCGTCCTCCCAGATGAGGAACCGGTGGTCGAAGTTCTTCTCAAGCCACATGCAGAGCCGGTCCTTGATGACAGAAAAGTCGATCACGCGCCCGACGGAATCAAGTTCCCCGGTGCAGACGAAGGTGATCCGGTAATTGTGGCCGTGGAGGTGGGAGCACTTGTTCTCGTGCCCGCAGACCCGGTGGCCGCAGGAGATGTCGTGGTAGCGGGTGACGGTGTACATGTCCTCGTGCGTGTCATTTAGCCGGGGCCTGGAAGGGGGTTCCCCGTACCAGCCCGCTGGTCGGATGTCTAATTCTAGCGACCCGCCCGGGATCGGTGCCGCGGAAGCGGTACGTCTAGTGCTGAGGGAGTTCCTTCGGGGCCCAGGCGTGGAGGACGGTATCAGAACCCGTGCGATGCACCCGGGCGAATAGCTGGTAGCGAAGCCCCTCAGTGATCCCCGGATCCCCCTCCGGGAACCGGACCCGTGCCGTCTTGCCGTCCTTCCCCCGAAGTTCCCAGAGGTCCTCGCCGAGCTTCTTCGTGACCGTTCCGATGACCCTCAGGACCTGCTTGTCACGGGCGTTCTTCTCGATATAGCCCACCTCGACAGCGGGCTGCGTCTCGAGGACCGAGACGGAAGCTGGCGCGGCGTGAGCCGGGGCCGCGAGCGAAATCATGAGAACCGCGGCGGAGGCCGCGACGAAGTGCTTCGTGTTCATTTCCTTTTTCTGGTTTCGGATCAGCCGGAATGGGAAATCCGGCTGGCAGGCAGATGTCAGCGAAATACAGGATGGTGCGCTTTTTCTCCCGCTTCTTCAAGCTGATAGAAGGGGAAATTGTTTTAAAGCGTTAACGGGAACGGGGTCCTTCCTTTCCGGTAGCCGCGAGCCCGATGAGGCCTTTTCCATGCGAGTATCATGAGTAGGCCGAACGGGCTAGGTCGCCCCGCCGCAGGCCCGTCGCAAAAGAACAAAAAGGGGCAACGTTCCTCACCACCTGGGAAGAACTGACTGGAGACGCGGCCCAGTCCCGGCCCTTTCGGGCCAGGAACGGGCGCGGCTGGAAAAGCATGGGGAAGAAAATCCTTTACGGCGTCTGGAAGGGCGTCAAGTACGACAACATCAAGGGCGGGAACGCGGCGCCGGAAGGCCTCGCGCTCGACCGGATCGCGAGCTTCAACCCGGGGAACCCGGTCGAGGCGCTCGTCTGCAACTTCGGCTTTCTCGTCTTCGAGCGGGGCGTCTCGCTCGCTGGCATCCTCTATCGCTACTACAGGCTGCTGCGGGAGAACTCCTGCGGCCGCTGCACCCCCTGCCGCACGGGCTCCTTCCTCATCGAAGGGGCGCTGAAGGACCTGATCGAGGGCAGGGGAGATTCGGTCGACTGGCCGCACATACTGGAATCCGCGATGCAGATGAGGCTCACGAGCCTCTGCGGGATCGGCCGAACTAGCCCCGAGGCGATCATCGGAGCGCTCGCCTTCTTCCGCAACCAGCTCTTCGGAGACGCCGAGCCCCACAAGGGCGACATGTACATGACGGTCACGGCGAAGTGCATCGAGGCCTGCCCCGCGCACGTGAACATCCCGCGCTACATCGACTATGTCCGTGACGGGCACCCGGACCTCGCCGAGGGTGTCCTCCTGCACCACTACCCGCTCGTCGCGACCTGCGGCCGCGTCTGCGTGCGGCCCTGCGAAAAGGCCTGCCGCCGGAACTACGTCGATCGCGCCGTCGCGATCAAGGACATCAAGCGCTACGTCTCGGACAACGCCGGGGCCGGCATTTCGGATCTTTTCCACGGGATCCGCCCGATGACGGACTACTCGAAGGCGAGCGTCGCCGTGGTTGGCGCAGGCCCCGCCGGGCTCAACTGCGCCTATCACCTGCTCCTCAAGGGCTATCCGGTCGACATCTACGACAAGGACGTGAAGGCGGGCGGCATGGCGCTCCGCGGCATTCCTCCTTACCGGCTTCCGAAGGGGCTCCTCCAGAAGGAGACCGACGCAATCGGGGAGCTCGGGGGAGAATGGCACTTCGGGCAGCGGCTCGGCCGCGACTTTACAGTGTCCTCGCTCTTTGACGACGGCTACGGCGCGGTGTTCCTCGGGATCGGCTGCGCCGAGGGCGCCTACCTCGGGCTCCCGGACGAGGACCGCACGCTGCTCGGCTATCGGAACGGCATTGACTTCCTGCTTGAGATCGAGAAGGGAGTCGCGGATGGCCTCCCGCCCCGGATCCACGGCGACGTCGTCGTGGTGGGCTGCGGGAACGTCGCGATGGACTGCTGCCGCACGGCGCGCCGGATCGCGTCCGGCCGCGTCCACGTCGTCTACCGCCGCACCGAGGACCAGGCGTCCGCTGACAAGGAGGAAATCGAGGCGGCGAAGCTTGAGGGGGTGGAGTTCCACTTCCTCACGAACCCGGTGAAGATCCTTTCCGAGGACGGCCACGTCTCGGGCCTCAGGCTTACCGAGATGGAGATCGTCGGCCGCGACTCGCGCGGACGCCCCTCGGTCCGTCCGAAGCACGGGAGCGAATTTGACGTTCCCTGCTCAACCGTGATCGCCGCGATCGGGCAGAAGCTCGAGCGCAACGTCTTCACGGACGCTGACGGCGTCCTCCTCGACCGCTGGGGGAATATTTCCGTGAGCCCCGCGCTCGCGACGAGCCGCCCGGGCGTCTTCGCGGGCGGCGACTGCGCGACGGGACCGACCACGCTGATCGGAGGTCTCGCCCAGGGCGCCCGCGCCGCGAACTCGATCGACGAGTACCTTTCGCGCGGCTCAGTCGGCTTCACGCCGCGCTCACGGATGGGCGAGATCATCCGCGACCTGAAGCTGCTCGAGGACGGCGCGCCACGCGTCCCGGTGCTGAAGAAGCCCCGGCATTCCGTTCCGACGATTCCTGTCGAGGACCGCGAGTGCAACTTCCGCGAGGTCGACCTCACGTTCTCGGACGACGTCGCCCGGTACGAGGCCGAGCGATGCATGCGCTGCTACCGGATGTACGCGGTCGCGACGCCTCGCCCGATTCCTGGGAACGAGGCGCAGCGTGCCGACTACGTTTCTGGCCTTGGCGATGGGGAGCACTAGGAAATGAAGGCGTGGATTAACGACAAGGCCGTCGACTTCAAGGACGGCGAAACGATTCTCCAGGTTGCGCGCCGGAGCGGCGTCTTCATCCCGACGCTCTGCGCGTTCGAGCCCCTCGACCATCATCCGGGAACCTGCCGCGTGTGTCTCGTGGAGGCGGACGACCCCTCTACCCACAAGAAGCAGATCGTCACGTCCTGCACGACGCCGATGCAGGAAGGGATGAAGGTCTGGACGAGGACCCCGGAAGTGCGCCGAATGCAGCGCATGCAGGTCGCGTGGATCTTCTCCGATCACGAGCAGGACTGCGCGAGCTGCGTGCGGCACGGGAACTGCGAGCTGCAGGACGTCGCGCTCTACGTGGGCCTCAGGAACAACAGCTGCTCGGGCCGCTTCACCGCGAAGCGTGTCGTGGACCAAAGCGCCGCAGGCCTCCAGCGCGACGTGAACAAGTGCATCCGGTGCGCCCGCTGCATCGACGCCTGCCGGAAAATCCAGGGGATCTCGGCCCTCACGATGGACGGGATCGGTACGAAGTGCGGGGTCGGGATCGCGGGCGCGAACCGCTGGATCGACAGCTCGATCTGCGTCGAGTGCGGCCAGTGCACGATGGTCTGCCCGACCGGGGCGCTTGGCGAAAAGGACGAGACGGAGACCGCGACCGACTGGCTCGTGGACCCGGAAGTGACGACAGTCGTCGCCTTCGCGCCGTCGGTTCGCGTCACGATTGGGGACGAGTTCGGAATTCCGCCCGGAGAGAACACCGAGGGCCTCATCATCGCGGCCCTGAAGCTTCTCGGAGCGGACTATGTCTGCGACGTGAACTGGGCTGCCGACGTCACGATCATGGAGGAGGGGACAGAGTTCCTGAAGCGCTTCAAGGAGGGCGGGAAGCTCCCGATGATGACAAGCTGCTGCCCGGGCTGGGTGAACTATGTCGAGAAGCACCATCCGGAACTGATTCCGAACCTCAGCACGACGCGCTCCCCGCAGGGGATCTTCGGCGCGCTCGCGAAGACTTGGTTCGCGAAGGAGAAGGGGGTCGATCCCAGAAAGCTCCGCTTCATCTCGATCATGCCCTGCACCGCGAAGAAGGGCGAGGCGGCGCGTCCGCAGCTTTCGCGGGAAGGCCGCCCCGACACCGACCTCGTCCTCACGGTCCGTGAGTTCGCGCGTCTCCTGAGGCGCCACGGCATCGACCTCCGGAGGCTCGAGCCCGGGAAGTACGATTCGCCATTCATGAGCGAGAACACGGGCGCCGGCGCGATCTTCGGCGTCACGGGGGGCGTCATGGAGGCTGCGCTCCGCACGGTCTACCACAAGGTGACGGGCGGTAGCCTCGAGTGGATCGAGTACGCCCCGGCACGTGGCTTCCAGGGGATTAAGGAAGGAACCGTGAACCTCGGGGAAGCGGGCACCGTGAGGATCGCGGTCGCGAACGGCCTCCGGAACGCGGAGAACCTGATCCGCAAAATCGAGAGCGGCGAAGCGGACTACCAGTTCGTCGAGGTGATGGCCTGCCCCGGCGGCTGCATCGACGGCGGTGGCACGATCCGGATCAAGAACGGGTACCTCACCCACGCGCGCGAACGGATGGAAGGAATCTACACGATCGACCGCACGCGCCCGATCCGCCAGAGCCACGAGAACCCGGACGTGATCAGGCTCTATGACGAGTACCTCGGGGAGCCGAACGGCGAGCTCGCGCACCATCTGCTTCACACCGAGTACACGAACAGGAAGCGGAAGCCCGCGCCGAAGAATGTTTCCCAGATCTGGAAACTCGTGAAGCTCGGATAGAAAACCCGAGGACCTCAGGTGACTGAAGACCGGCAGTGTCGGGATCCCTCCCGCGCCTGCCGGTTTTCCTTTTGTGGGTTCCGGTAACCGCCCCGGGCCTAGGCGACAAGCACGAGGGCGCCGAGCGCGGCCGCGAGGACAGGGAGCGTGAGGACGATACCGACCCCCATGTAGTAGCCCCAGGTGATGCGAAGCCCCTTGTGCGAGAGGACGGAGAGCCAGAGAAGCGTCGCGAGGCTCCCGATCGGGGTGATCTTGGGCCCAAGGTCGCAGCCGATCGCGTTCGCGTAGAACATGATGCCGCGGAGCGCGCCCTCGGCTCCCGACGCGTCGATCGCGAGTGTTCCCGCCATCGTGGCGGGGAGGTTGTTCATGATGCTTGAGAGGAACGCCGCGATGAAGCCGGTTCCGAACGAGGCGGCCCCTTCCCCGGACGAGGCGAGCGAGGAGAGGAGCGAGGAGAGCCCGTTCATCCAGCCCTCGTTCCGGAGCCCGTAGACGACGAGGTACATCCCGAGCGAAAAGAAGACGATGTGCCACGGGGCGCCCCGGAGGATCCCCACGACATCCGCCTTGCCGCTAGACCGGGCAGAGACGAGGAGGACAAGCGCGCAGCCGCAGGTAACCGCGGAAACGGGGATCCCAAGGAAAGACGAGGCGAGGCAGAACCCGAGTTGGAGGGCGAGGACCAGCCAGCCGATCCTGAAGACGGAGGGGATCAGGATCGCGCTTTCGGGCGCGGGAAGCGCCGCAGGGTCGAAGCGTTTCGGGACGGAACGCCGGAAAACCGCCCAGAGCACCGCGAGGCTCGCCGCGACGGACGCGAGGTCGACCGGCACCATCACCCGGGCGTATTCGATGAAACCCGCTCCGCAGAAGTCGGCCGAGATGATGTTGACGAGGTTCGAGGAGACAAAGGGAAGGCTCGCCGAGTCGACAATGAATCCAGCCGCCATCACGAAGGCGAGCTTCGAGGCGAGAGGAAATCCGAGCATGTCGAGGAGCGCCATGACGATCGGCGTGAGGATGAGGACCGCGCCGTCATTCGCGAGGAACGCGGACATCGCGGCACCAAGGAGGATCACGAGGGCGAAGAGCCTCAGGCCGCTCCCGCCCGCCGCACGGGCGATCCATAGCGCACACCAGCGGAAGAGCCCTGAGCGGTCGAGGACAAGCGTGATCACGATGAGGCCGATCAGGGTCCCTGACGCGTTCCAGACGATTGACCAGACCTTCGGGACGTCACTAGGGGCGACGGTTCCGAGGAGAAGCGAGAGTAGCGCTCCGCCGCACGCGGTCCAGCCGATCCCGAGCCCCTTCGGCTGCCAGATGACGAGGGCGAGCGTCGCGAGGAAGATGAGGGCTGAGGCCATCCCGAAGCCGTCCCTGGAACTAGAGTTCCTTCAGGAACCTGACGCGGCCCGTTTCGATGTCGAGGACCGCGGGGAGCACGGCGAGGCCGTCCTCCGACTCGTGCTTCCGGATGCCGAGCGATTCCTCGATCCTCCGGACGCTTCCTTCGGCGTTGAGGCACGCGGCCCGGAGGGGGTCGGTCTCGTTCCCGATCGAGCGGAGCACTTCGTCCGTGATCGTCTTCACGTAGCCGTCCGGGTCGTGGTGGATCGCGGCCTCGACCGCGCCGCAGTGCGTGTGTCCGAGGACGACGACGAGCCGGACGCCAAGGTGGTCCGCAGCGTACTCGACCGAGCCGAGCTGGTGGTCGTCGATCACGTTCCCCGCGACCCGGATCACGAAGAGGTCGCCGATCCCGCAGGCGAAGACCGCTTCCGGTATGGAGCGGGAGTCGGAGCAGCAGATGACGGCGGCAAACGGCGCCTGGCCGTTCCGAGCGGTCTCAAGCCGTCTTTCAGGTCCCGTGTCCCCGCGGGCGTTTTCCCGCACGTAGCGGTCGTTCCCTTTCTTCAGAAGGCCAAGCGCCTCGCGCGCTCCGATTCCCTTTTTCATTCCGTTCATGCCTTTCCGTTGAGAAGCCTGAATGCTACCGCCGTGTGGAGGAGAGCGCCCTGGATCAGGCCGGATTCGTCAGGGCTGCACCGCTCGTTATGGAGCGGATAGCTCGTGCCGCCGTCCGTCCTTCCGGTTCCGAAGAACCCGAAGGCCGAGGGAACGCGGTCCATGATGACCGCGAAGTCCTCGCCGACAAGCGTCGCGGGGGTCGTGGCGAGGGCATCCGCACCGAGCACCTCGGTCGCCGCCTCGCGCGCCGCGGCGGATACCGAGGGATCGTTCACGACGGCGTCGGCGGCCCAGCGGAAGGAGGACTTCGCCGTGCAGCCGTGGGCCCTCGCGATCGACTCGCTGATCCGGGTGATGCCGTCCTGCGCGGTCTTCCGGTCCTTCTCTCTGAAGCAGCGGATCGTGCCGTCGAGGAAGGCGTCCCCAGAGACCACGTTCCAGCGGGTTCCCGAGTGGAGCTGTCCGATCGTGACGACGACAGTCGACGCGGGATGCACTTCGCGCGAGACGATCGTCTGGAGCGCGGTCGCGATCGAGGCGGCGGCGAGCGTCGCGTCGACCGAGAGATGGGGAGCGGCGGCGTGCCCGGGGAGCCCCTTCACGTCGACCCGGAACTCGTCCGTCGCTCCCATCCGGGGACCGTCCTCGATCGATACGTGTCCGGCGGGAAGCGCGGGCCAGGCGTGCATCGACCACGCGAAGTCGACCCCTTCCGCGCATCCGCCTTCGAGCATGTCGGCCGCGCCTTCCCCCGTCTCTTCCGACGGTTCGAAGAGGATCCGGACGGTCCCGCGAAGCTCGTCCTTCACCCGGTTCAGCATCCGGGCCGCGGTGAGGAGCATCGCCATGTGCGTGTCGTGGCAGCAGGCGTGCATGACGCCCTTCGCTTCGCTCGCGAACGGGAGACCGGTCTTCTCCTCGATTGGGAGCGCGTCCATGTCGGAGCGAAGGAGCACCGTCTTTCCTGCCGTGCCTCCCCTGATCTCGGCGAGGATCCCCCAGGGGAAGCGCTTTCCGCAGGTCCGGAAGGGAATGCCGTCCTTCGCGAGCTCTCGCTGGAGATAGAGGGACGTTTCCTTTTCCTCATGTGAAAGCTCCGGGTGCGCGTGGAGATAACGACGCACTTCGGTGACATAGGACGAGAACTCGTCCTTTAATTTCTTGTAATCAGGCATTTGCGAATTGTTCTTAAAGTGAGCCATTAAGGAAAAGCCGGACGGCGGCCGCGTGGATCAGGGCACCCTTCGCGAGCGCGCTTTCGTCAACGCGGTAGCGGTCTGAGTGCTGGGGGTAGACCGCGCCGCACGCTTCGTTCCGGACGCCCAGGTGGGCGAAGGCGGCAGGGATCCGGGTCGAATAGAACCCGAAGTCCTCCCCTCCCATGTTCCGGGTTTCGGGGAAGAGGGCGGCAGGCCCGAGGACAGATTCGATTGCCCGTCTTGCGACCTCCGTCACCGCCGGGTCGTTCACGACCGGGTCACAGAGCCGCTTCACTTCGGTCTCGGCCGAGCACCGGTAGGCTGCCGCGGTTTCCTTCGCGATCCGTTCAACGGACTTTTCCGCCCGCGTCCGTACCTCGGGGCTGTAGCAGCGGATCGTTCCCTCGACAACGGCTTCGCCCGAGGTCACGTTCCAGCGCGAGCCGCTCCGGATCGTGCCGACTGTGACGACCACGGGTTCGAACGGGTCCGTCTCGCGGCTCCGTATCGTCTGCAGGTCAAGGACGAAGGTCGCGACGGCAGGAGCCACGTCGATGCATTCCTCGGGCTTCGCGGCGTGCCCAGACTCTCCCGTGAACTTCACGCGGAACCAGTCCGTCGCGGCGCTCTTCGGTCCAGGGTGCACCGTAGCGCGGCCTGAAGGGATCGATGACCCGACGTGCATCCCGAAGATCGCGTCAACGCCATCAAGCGCACCGTCCGCGATCATGTCAAGCGCGCCCTCGGCGGTTTCCTCCGCCGGCTGGAAGAGGAGCTTCACGGTGCCCCTGAGGCTAGAACGTTCCTGCCAGAGGATCCGTGCGGCGCCAAGAAGCATCGCCGCGTGGCAGTCGTGGCCGCAGGCGTGCATCACGCCAGGGGCCCGGCTCGAGAACGGAACCCCGCTCTTCTCCTCGATAGGAAGCGCGTCGATGTCGGCGCGGATCATGAAGGTTTTACCCGGGGCGCCGCCTACGATCGTCGCCACGGTTCCGGTCCCGAGTTTCTTCCCGCAGGGCTTCCAGGGGATCCCGGCCTCCGTGAGCTCCTTCCTGATCCGTTCGGCTGTGCCGGCCTCGCGGCCGCTCAGTTCCGGGTTCTCGTGAAAGAATCGCCGCATCGAGACCACGTACGGGGCGACCTCCGCTTCTAGCTTCTTCTCTTCCAATTGAATGGCTCCATATACGGGCGGGAACGTTTCCTCCCTCCGGTTGAACAATATAAGGCGAGAGGCGCTTCTTCGCCTGAATGTGAAAAGCCCCTTCCCGGCGTCTGGAAACCGGGAAGGGGCTGCAGGAAGGCCCGGGACTTGAATCCCAGGGGCCAGGCTGTCCGTTACTTGTTCCTGTTGAGGAACGTGAGCGCGACCTGCACGTGGAGCAGGGCGCCCTTGATCAGCATCGACTCGTCAGACGTGTAGTGGTCGGAGTGCTGCGGGTAGCAGGCGCCGCAGGCTTCGTTCCGGGTTCCGAAGAGCGCGAACGCGGCCTTCACCTTGTGGGTGAAGAAACCGAAGTCTTCGCCCCCCATCGTAGGAAGCGCGGTGTCGTCAAGCGCGTCGGGCCCGAGCACGGCCTTCACGGCTGCGCGGCCGTCAGCGGTCACCTCGGGGTCGTTCACGACGTTGTCGCAGAGGCGGATGTAGTCGACGTCAGCCTTGCAGCGGAAGGTTTCGGCGGTCATCGAGGCAATGCGCTTGATCGCCTCCTCGGCGTGCTCGCGGACGTCGGAGTCAAGCGACCGCACCGTGCCGTCGAGGACCGCGGACCCGGAGCAAACGTTAAAGCGGGTGCCGGACTGGGCCTTCCCTACCGTGACGACGACGTCCTGGACCGGGTTCGTCTCGCGGCTCGCGATCGCCTGCAGGTTCATGATGGTCGCCGCCATCGCGACCGTGGCGTCGTAGCACTTGTGGGGGAGGGCGGCGTGGCCGGACTTCCCGGTGATGCGGATCTGGAACTGGTCGGTCGCGCCCATGCGGCCGCCCGCCTGCAGGGAAACCTTCCCGGCCGGGAGCTCGGACCAGATGTGCATGCCGAAGGCGCCGTCGACGCCGTCAAGCGCGCCGCCCTTCATCATGTCGAGGGCGCCGGTCGCGACTTCCTCCGCAGGCTGGAAGAGGAAGCGGATCGTGCCGGGAATCTCGTCCTTGATCTCGTTCGCGATCATCACCGCGGTGAGGAGCATCGAGATGTGGTTGTCGTGGCCGCAGGCGTGCATGTAGCCCGGGTTCTCGCTCGCGAAGGGGAGGCCGGTCTTCTCGGTGACCGAGAGGCCGTCAATGTCGCCGCGGCAGAGGAAGGTCTTCCCGGGCTTCCCGCCCTGGATCACGGCAAGCGTCCCGGTCGCGGAAAGGCGTTCGCCGCAGGGTTTCCATTCGATCCCGGCCTTGTCGAGCTCCTCGCGGATCTTCTTCGTTGTCTCGAACTCGTGCTCGCTCGGTTCCGGATGCCTGTGGAACCAGCGGCGCATCTCGATCTGGTACGGGGTCCACTTTTCTTCAAGAGCCTTTAAATCCATTCTCAAATACCTCCAATGTAAGAAATGACTTTGTTGCAGCCTTCAAATGAGAAGGCCCTCAGTCCGCCTGAGGGCCTCCTGCGAAGCGGCCCCTCTGATGAAAAGCCGCTTCAAGCTGTCATGCTTTCTATATTGAATCGGGCCAAGGCTAGAGCATCTTCATGAAGAAGCCAGCGATGACGACCGAGGTGATTGTAACCGTCACAAAGCCGCCGACGATCATGGACGGGAAGAGGCGACCCATGAGGAACTCGTACTCCTCCTTGTTCTTCGCGATCGTCTTGCAGGTGCTCATCGTGATGATCTGGTCGAACGGGAACCCGTAGAGCGCGGTGAGGCAGTTCGCGAAGCAGAGGAAGAAGCCGCGCTTCAGGATCTTGCTGATCACGAAGGCCGCAGCCGCCATGCCGGCAACGCCGACGAGAATGAAGCCGATCATCGGGCCGATCATACCGAAGAGCCGTTCGGGGGTCATGTCCTTCAGGCCGTCGAACACGAACATCATCAGGGCGAACATCATGATGTTGAAGGAGTTCGCCTTGTGGAGGGCGTCGCGGTCGAGGAAGCCGAAGCGGCAGAAGACGACGCCGAGGACGAGGGCCCAGACGGCGCCGGAGACGCCGGAGTACTTGCCGACGATCGTGGCGAGCCAGGCAACAACCGCGAGCTTCGTGAGGATCACGATCGAGCTGTTGTACTTCTCGGGGATCTGGAGCGGGAGACGGCGGGCGTTCTCGCCGCCGGCCGCGAGCTCAAGCGCTTCCTGGACGGCAGCGGCGTCCTTCGCGTCAGCCGTGAGCCCCTTCTCGCGGTATTCCTTCAGGAGCCGGGTGCCTTCCTTCTTCAGCGCGATTGCGGTGAGGGGGTAACCGGCGAAGCCCTGGATGCAGTAGCAGGAGATCGCGAAGAGCGCGGCGAGCTCAAGGCCCTTCGCCATGGCGGCCTTCTGAATCATCGTGGTCGCCACGATGCCGCCCGTGAGCGGGGGAAGGCCGGCGATCACGAGCGTCTTGTCCATGAAGACCGGGCAGATGAAGAACGCGCAGAGGCACATGCCGAGCAGCCCCGCGAGACAGGTGATCACTGTCTTCCACTGGCCGAGCAGGCGCTTAAGCGAAATGATCGTGCCGAGGTGCGTGATCATGATCATCACGCTGATCGTCGCGCCGAAGGGGAGGAGGAACGAGTCCTTCACGAGGTTGTGGGGGAAGATCGTCCAGTAGCCGGCGAGCATCAGGCAGGCCGTGACGAAGACAGACGGAACCCAGGCCTTCGTCCACGAGGACACGAGTTCGCCGATGATCACGCAGATGCCGCAGGCCGTGAAGGCAAGCAGAAAGTTGTACATGTTGTTATTCCAGACTTTGTTCCGGCTTGCGATCCCGCCCGGGAAGGAAGTCGAAATGTATAAACTTTCTCCATCTTATGTCAATTTTTTAAAAATGTTTCCTGAAGACGCCTGAAAGACGGGGCGCAATAGCTCATAGAGGCTATCGCTTTTCATCCAAAGCAATTCCGCTAGGGGAATTGCCTTAGGGAAAATCGAAAAAGTATATATTTTTGTCCCTGCCTCCCAGCCTTTCAGAATCCGATTGGGCGAACTAGGGCTACCGGGGGAGGAGGCCTAGTACTACGTGGCGAAGATTTTTCCCCGGCCTATGCGTACCATTCCTCATGTAACTCCAATGGTTGTTGCATTCACGCCCGGGCAGATTCCTCTCCTTCCTGCTCCGGGCTGTTTTTTTATTCCCAGCCGCGTTTTCACATTTCTGAAATTAGGATGCGGTATGACGCCCGTTCGGATTTTTTCCAATTCCGTCATCCGTTTCCGTCCTTTTGCTATATAGTTTTACTTAGGCAGGAACGATAGGCCCACGAACAGCAACAACGGCAGGCGCTTCCCGGGGCTGCAAGGCGCGCCTGCCAAAAAGGAGGCAGTGAAATGAAGATTCTCCTTCCGGTTGACGGCAGTGAATACAGCGCGCTTGCCGCAGAGTTCATCGCGTCCCGTACGTCGCTTCTCGGGAGGAAGCCGGAGATCGAGGTTCTCAACGCGCAGTTCCTGAACGGAAGCGTCGTGACGGGGGCGCTCCTCTCCGAGGTCTGGGGTGAAAAGACGCTGGAAGAGCTTTACAGGGTCAGGGCGGAGAAGGCCTTCGCCGCGGTCCGGACGCCTCTCCAGGTGAAGGGAATCCCCTTCCGCGAAATGACCGTTCGCAAGGCGCCGGCGGAAGCCGTGCTCGAGGAAACCGCGGCGTGGAAGCCTGACCTCATCGTGATGGGTACCCAGGGGAAGACGAACGCCGAGAAGCTCTTCCTCGGCTCGGTCTCCACCGCGGTCCTTGCAGGAACCTCGGTCCCGGTGCTTCTCGTTCGCGACGCGCCGGCTCCGAAGAAGGACGACCTCAAGGTCGGCATCGCGGTTGACGGCTCGCCCTACGGCGAAATCGCGGTCCGGTACCTCGAGCGGTATCGCGAGCTACTCGGCGCGAATCCTGAGATCCGCGTCCTCAACGTGGTCGAGGACGCGATGAATGCGATGATCACGGCGTCGAGCGACTGCGACATGGCCGTTGTGACAGAGGAAGAGGCGAGGAAGCTTGAAGAGAAGACATTCGAGGAAAACACCCGCCCCGTCGTCGAATCGCTGAGAGACAAGGGGTTCGCGAACGTGACCCCTGTGAAGCTAGTCGGGTCCGCCGGCGACAGGATCTCCTCCTACGCGAACCGCGAGGGGCTTGACCTCGTCGTGATGGGGTCCCGCGGCTACACGAACTTCCGTGCGGCGATCCTCGGCTCGGTCACGACCCGGGTCGCGGCTGAAACCGCGGCACCGGTACTCATCATCCGGTAGCGTGCGAACAGTTCCGCGCATCGCGCGGACCTGAGACGGGCGGCGCCGGCTCCCCACTGGAATTTCGGGAGCGCGCCGCCTTTTCCGTGCCTTGGGAATTTATGGCGCCCGATGTTTGGACTGCCGCTAAAATACACAGACTTCCCGACATATCACCAAGATTTCCCGCAGGGCTCCGAATGCAGAAAACCAAAGCAGCTCCCATAGTCATCGGCCTCACGGTCGGCGCGGTCACGGCCTGGGTGATGACGTTCTTCACCGCTGACGTGATCACGATCGTCGCGATGGGCATACTCGGCTTCATGTTCGCCTTCGGAAAATGCCGGATGGACGAGAAGCAGAAAGCGGAGAAAGAGGCGCTTGAAGCGAAGACAGAACTAGAGTCAGCCGGAATCAAAGAAGGCAAGGGCAAGAAGAGGCACGGGAAGCGAACTTCGGCCTGAAGGGAGTGGGGAATGGAAAATAAGATGGAAATCGGTGCGGGCCGCCAGGTCCTGCTTATTGCGGACGCCGCAGGCTACGGCAAGGTCGGGATCTCTGCAATGCAGCCCGTGCTCTCCCACCTCGGATGCAACCTCTACAACCTCCCGACAGCGCTCATATCGAACACGTTCAACTACGGAAAGTACGCGGTGCTCGACACCACGTCCTACATGAGGCAGTCGATCGGGATCTGGGACGAGCTCGGGTTCCGGTTCGACGCGATCGCGACCGGTTTCATGTCGTCGCTCGAGCAGGCGGAACTCGTCCGGTCGTTTTGCGAGCGGCAGCGTGCCCGCGGTGCGCTCGTCCTCACGGACCCGGTGATGGCGGACGAGGGAGAGCTCTATCAGGGGCTCCCCGAGGAAACCATAAACTACATGCGGCGGCTCCTTCCGGTCTCCGACTTCATCGTCCCGAACTTCACCGAGGCCTGCTGCCTCGCCGGGATTCCCTGGACCCCGGACCCAGTAAGCCCTGCCGCAATGGGCTCGCTCGTCGAAAAGTTGAGGGCGCTTGGCGCCCGGAGCGTCGTCGTGACGAGCGCGGAAGTCTCAGGGGTCGGCCACGCCGTCTCCTGCTGGGACGATCGCGCGAAGCGCTCGTTCACGATCCCCTACGACTACATTCCGGTCTTTTTCCCAGGAACCGGCGACATCTTCAGCTCGGTTTTCCTTGGGCGAACTCTTGAAGGCTGGGGAATGGAGAAGGCGGTTCGGTCCGCGATGGACGCGGTCAGGGAGCTCGTGCGGGTGAACCGCGGGAACGAGGACAAGTTCAAGGGCGTGCAGGTTGAGAGCTGCCTCTCCGTGATCGATGAAACCGCGCCCTGCGGCGAGAAACCCTGAGTTTCCGGAAGGAAACGAAGGATTCTGGTTGCCGGTAACGATCAAAACCGGACCGCTTGGCAGTCCGGGCTTTGGTTTGCTTGCACCTGAGAGTTCCGGGACTAGAACGGAAGCGTGCCCATCCAGGTGATCACGAGGGCGTTCACGAAGTCGATCAGGAACGCGCCCACGATGCTGACAATGAGCCAGGCCCGCGCGCTCGTGCCGTATTTTTCGCCGATCGCCTGCATGTTGGCGAGCCCGTTCACGGTGGCTCCCATGCCGAACCCGATGCCGCCGACGGCGAGCATCACGTTGTCATAGTCTTTTCCGAAGAGCTTGATGAAGACGAGCCAGGCGAACCCGAGCATGAGGACGGTCTGCGCGGCGAGAATCACCATCATCGGAATCGCGAGGTGGATGAGTTCATAGAGCTTGAGGGAGTTGATCGCCATCGTGACGAAGAGAACAAGGCTGATGTCCGCGACCGCGTTCATGCCCTTTCCATCAACCTTGTAGAGGCCGGAAAAATCGCCGATGTTCCTGAGGATCGCAGCGACGATCATCGAGCCGATGTAGGCGGGGAGCGTGATGAAGTGCCCGAGCCAGGAGGAAACGATCATGCCGCCCGCGATGCAGAGCGCGACGATCGATCCCGCCTTCATGAGCTCATCCGTCATCGTCGGGGTGTTCGCGCGCTTCTGGTCGGTGACGGACACTTCCGTGTCCGCCGGGATCCGAAGTTCAGGTTCAGGCTCCCCGACCTTCTTCGGGGTCTTCACCTTGTAGCGGCGGATCACCCATTCGCCGAACGGGCCGCCAAGAAGAAGCGCCGCGACCATGCCGAAGGTGGCCGACGTGATGCCGACCGCCGTACCGCCGGTTACCCCGTACGTCTGCTCGAAGAACGGGCCGAAGGCGGCCGCCGTCCCGAGGCCGCCCATCATGGAAATGGAGCCTGAGAGGATACCGTAGTGCATGTCGATCCCCATCATCGTCGCGAGCGCGATGCCGACGCCGTTCTGCAGGAAGCAGAGGACCGAGACCGCGAGGAAGAAGCAGACAAGGAGCTTGCCTCCCTTCTTGATCAGCTTGAAGCTCGCCATGAGGCCGACCGTCGTGTAGAAGGCGAGCATGAAGAGGGTCTGCAGCGACGAGTCGAAATGCACCTTCATCACGCCGCACCCGTCGAGGATGGAAAGGATGACGGCGAACGTCATGCCGCCGACGACCGGGCTCGGGATCGAGAGCCTTTCGAGTATCGAGATTTTCTTCTTCGCCCAGACACCGAAGAAGTAAGTGATGACGGCAAGCGCCACCGCCTGCACGGCGGAAACGTTGACCATCAGGATGCCGTCCTTTATTGCGTAGTCCAAGCTCGTCTCCTGCGGGGGATTTTTAACAGATAAAATCCATTATCTCCCACAAGAAATTTTGGTACATACCGCGAATGCAGTATTTTTGGTAGCACTCCTGCCTACTCCCTAGGAGGGGTGACCTAGGCCTTTTGGCGTGTTCCCCAGACGGACATCTCGCAGGGACCGCAGTGAAACCGGGCCGTGAGACGGATCGGTCCCGAGACGAGCGTGATCGGAAGGGGCTTCACCTTCTCGCCCCGCTTCGCCGCTTCCTTCGGGCAGAGCCCGAGCGTGTACCGGATGCAGTGCCGGCAGCGCATGAGCTCCACTTCTCCCGTCTTTTCACCGGCTTCGAACGCGGGCTCCGTCACTTCGCAGCCGCGCTCCTCGTAGAAGGACTTCGCCAGCGAATTGAAGACGTTTCCCCGGTAGTCGAGCGACTTCGCGGGGAAGGGGACTAGTCGGGAAGGCGACCTCGTCCACCGCACGAACGATTTTTCACAAGCCCGCTCCATCTTCGAAACGAGTTCCCGGCGGGCCTGGTTCAGTACGGAAATCGGGATGAAGAGAGGCTCCGGGGCGTGAATCCGCACGTCACGCGCCTCGTAGTCCGTGTCGCCGAGCTTCAGGAGCGCTGTCCGGAGCTGGGATGTCGCCTTTTCCGGATTCTTTGCAGGGTCTCCCCGGAGAGCGAGCGTGAGCTGCGCAGCCGTGCCTTCGGGGTCAATCATCCGCAGCTCAAGCTTCCCCGGCTCTTCCAGCGCTTCGATCGTGACAGGGACGCGCCGCTCGGCTGTTTTCCCCTCAAGCGTTTTTTCCCACTCCTGATCGCGGTTACGCGAGAGCGGGGTTCCGGGCACGAGCCCTTCCGTCCTCGAGGGAGACTCGCGCGTGAAGGCTTCCCAGCGGCTTCCGTTGATCCGCTCGGCGCGGTTCACGAGAAGGCCCCGGAGATCGGAGTGCGAGAAATACGTGAGGCCGTCGCCGTTATGAAGGGGAGCGGAAGCGCGGACGAGGATCGACCTCTGGGTCGTGCGGATAACGGTTCCGACAGGCTCCCCGGCGCTCTTCGGGGTGTCAAGAGACGCGATCCCGGGGTGCCTGCCGTGGAGGAAATAGTCGGTCGATCCCCGGCTGAAGGTCTTCGCGGGGTTCGGTTCGAACGAGAACCTCACTTCGCCCATGGACTCGTGAGCGAGCTCATGCCGCCGCTCGAGCTCCCGGTCAAGCGCCTTCCGGTACCAGGCCGTGATGTTCTTCACGTAGTCCATGTCCTTCAGGCGCCCCTCGATCTTGAAGCTCCGGACGCCGGCGTCGAGCAGTTCCCCGAGGTTCGGAGCCTGGTCGTTGTCCTTGAGGGACAGTAGGTACCGGTGCTCCTCAAGCACGGTACCGTCCGGAAGCTCTGCCCTGTAGGGCAGCCTGCAGATCTGGGCGCAGGCGCCGCGGTTCGCGCTCCGGTGCTTCAGCGCTTCGCTCGCGTAGCAGAGTCCGCTATAGGAAACGCAGAGCGCCCCGTGCACGAAGCACTCGATCCGCGCCCTGTCGAGCACGTCGGCGATCGCGCGGATCTCGGGTAGGGTGAGCTCGCGGGCGGGGACGATCTGGGAGAAGCCGGAATCCTCCAGGAACTTCGCTTTTTCCGGTGTCCTGATGTCGCACTGGGTGGACGCGTGGAGCTGGATAGGCGGGAGATCCGTCTTGAGGAGCCCCATGTCCTGGATGATGAGCGCGTCGACCCCGGCTTCCCACGCCTTCCACGCGAGGTCCCTAGCAGGCTCGATTTCCTCGTCCCGGAGAATCGTGTTTAGCGTGAGGAGAATCCGCGCCCGGAACCGGTGTGCGAAGCTGCAGAGCCGCTCGATGTCCTCGAGCGAATTCCCTGCCGCGCTCCTCGCACCGAACGCGGGACCTCCGATGTAGACCGCGTCGGCCCCGTGCCGAATCGCCTCGATCCCGATCGCGGCGTTCTTCGCGGGGGAGAGGAGTTCAACCTTGTTCTTTTCGGGTGCCATGTCGCCTCGGAGCCTCCTCGGGAGGAATTGTTTTCGGGGCTATTCTAGCGGGCGTCTTCCTTCATCGCGGTAGCGGAGAGTGCCGCTTCGTGCGCCTGATACTCCTTCGCGATCTTCACGGCACGGTCGACCGAGAGAAGCGAGAGCTGCCCCGGGAGGAGTGCTGGAACGGCGGCCCTGACGAGCGCCGAGCGGGCGCGCCTGTGGAGCCGGCAGAGCATTGGGCGGCACCCCTTGTCCTCGAGGCGCTTTGAGAAGACCTGAAGAGCTTCGATCGAAGTGCCGTCGAGGTCGGAGCTTTCCTCGAGGCTGAGTATGAGATGCGAGAGATGCTCTTCCTTCGCTCGGGCCCTGAACATCTCGGTCGCCTTTTTCAGCACCGGCTCCGCGTTCGCGAAGAACATCGGCTGGTCGATGCGAAGGACAAGGATTCCAGGAATGGGCTCCGCTTTCGGGAAGATCCGGACGTTCACAAAGCTGTGCGAGCTCGGAAGCTTCCGTAGCTCCGACACCCGGGGCTGGGCGGCGTTCATGAGAATCAGAACGCAGGAGAGGACGATCGAGACAAGAAGCCCGTTTACGACGCCGAGAAGCGCGACCGCAAGGAAGCTCACGATCGCGAGGAAGCGGTCCCGCTGCCAGTGGAAGTAGGGGAGGAGGGGCTTGGGCGAGAGGCCAGGCCCTACCGCGCGGATCACGACCGCGGCGAGAACCGGTTCGGGAATCCGGCTGATCAGGGGGAGGAAGAAGACGAGCGCGACAAGGTACACGGCAAGTGCCGCAGCGGTCGAGACCTTGCTTTGGGCGCCTGACGCCTCGTTCAGGCTCGTTGCGGAAAAGCCGGCCCCGACGGGAAGCCCCCCGAAGAATCCGGAGAGGATGTTCGCGGCACCGATTGCCGTAAGGTTTCGGTTAGAGTCGATCGATTCGCCGTTCCGGGCCGCAGCGCTGTGGATGCTTGAGTACGACTCCGCGTAGACGATGATGCAGAGCGCGGCGCTCATCTGGATTGCTCCCGCCCAGTCGGCGTTCGCGAGGCTCTGGAAGGAAATCGCGGAGCCGTGCAGGCTGATGTCGCCGACGAGCTCGACCCCGCGCTCGGCGAGCGGGAAGACGTAGGTTGCGACGATCGAACCGATCACGACCCAAAGGCCCACGGGCTGCGATTTCGAGCGCCAGAGGAACAGCACGAGGAGCGCGACGACTCCCGTCACCACGGAAGCGGGGTTGGCGCCAGCAAATCCGGTTGCGGTTTCGACGAGCCGTTCCCAGGGAGAATGCGTGGACGGCACAATGCCGAAGAGCTTTGGAAGCTGCATCAGCGTAATCGTGAGGGCGAGCCCCATCGAAACGCCTCGAAGAACAGGCTTCGCAACGAAGTTTGCGGCACGGGCGAAGCCGAGAAGCCGTGCGAGGGCGAACCAGAAGCCCGTGAGGATCACGAGCACGGCCGCGATCGTCGCCGGGTCAACGCCTTTCTCGACCTCGGAGAGCGTTGCGATTCCGGCGGAAAGCACCATGGCGGCGGACGACGTCGCCGCGACCACGGCGTAGCGGCTTGAACCGAAGGCGAGGAAGCAGGCGAGGCCGAAGAAAAGCGCGACGAGGCCAGAGGACGCGGGGAGTCCCGCGATCCCGGCATAGGCGACCGCTTCCGGAATGAGGAGTCCGATCACGGAGAGCCCGGCCGCGAAATCCGTCCGGTGGTTCCGCATGTACCCGCCCGCGTCACGGAAGCTGAGCTTCCGAATCCCTGTTTTTCCGGGTAACCAGTTCACCCTTGCCCCTTCTTTGTAAAGTTCGTGTAATGACTTGTGGAGACTATAGCCTCTGGAGAGCTGGATTCCTCCGCCCTGGCATAACAAAAACCCGTACCTTCCCATTAAAGAAGGCACGGGTTTCGGTATTTCCCAACAGAAAAAACGGGGAAAAGGCCGCGGCTACCAGCCGTAGAACTCCTTCGTGACGCGCCAGGCGACTCCCTGCAGGAACTTGGCATCCGAAGCCTTGAGGGGCTTTTCGCAGCCGCCGAGGAAGTTGAGGCCTTCGGGGCTCTTCCTGAAGAGGAGGCTGTACATCATCGCGCCGTAGAGGTAGGAGCCGGCGGCGGACGGGTGACGCTTGTCAGGGGCGTGCAGGATGAGGTCAGGGCGCGCCTTCAGGGATTCCTCGAAGGCGAGTCCGACAGGAAGCGCGACCGCATGGTTCTCGTTCGCCGCGGCAATCGTCGCGTCGGCGAGCTTCCGGGTGTCTGCGGGCTTGTCCTTCTGCGCCCAGGTGACCACGACGACCGGTTCAGAACCGGCCTTCCTCACTTCCTCGATTGCCTTCTTCAGGTACTTGCGATAGGTCGGAGAGGCCTTCGGGTCGATCGGTTCGGAGCTCTGGCCCTGGAGGAACACGATGTCGAACATCGGTGCGACGAGCTTCCCGTCCTTAACCTTCCCCTTCGCGTAAGGGTCGAGCGCGTGGTCCTCGAGGTACTCCTCGATCGGGTGGAAGGAGATGCGGCCGGAGCTGATCGTGATCTGGCGCGCCTTCCACTTCTCGTGGGACGCGTTTGCGAGGCCGCGGACGTATCCGTTCACGCCGCAGTTGTAGTAAGTGAACGAGTTCCCGACATATAGCCCGGTTTGCGGGGCGGCGGTCTTCAGGCCCTTCACTTCAGGGGCGACGCCGGTGTCGAGGGCAGAGGCCTCAAGGGAGAATGCGATGGCCGCGAGAGCGGCTGCTGCGAGGATGCTTTTCTTCATGTTCCGTGTCCTGTTTTTTCCAAGAAGTTTTCCGTGAATTTCAGGAGGAGGGGAGCGGCGTAAGTCGGCACCCCCCGGGAAAGAGCTGGTTACGCGACGAAGATCGCGTTCGCGATGAAGGTGACCACCATGCCGACCACCATCGGGAGCCAGGTGCGGCGGACAACGGCGAGCGGCGTGATGCCGGCAGCGCCCGCGACCGCGATGATGACGCCCGCGACCGGGGACATCGCGCGGAACATGCCGGACGCAAACTGCATCGGGGTCACGAGGGAGGCAACCGTTCCGCCGAGGCCGGTCGCGACATCAGGGGCGAGCGCCGCGAAGCTCGAGTAGGCGCCGACGCCCGAACCCGTGAGGAACGTGACGAGGCCGACGATCAGGGCGAGGATCACGGTCATCGCGATCATGCCGGCGCCGATTCCCTGCGCGGAGTTGATCAGGATGTCGATCACGCCGGAAACCTTGAGGCCGTTCGCGAAGAATTCGGCGCAGATGATGAGCGCGACAATTCCGGTGAACATCTTGCCCATCGCCTGGAACATTGCCATCGCGTCCTTGAAGATCTTCTTCGCGTCGCGGGTGCGGATGAGCTCAACGATCACGACGAAAACCCAGACGAGGAAGAGCGCGGCGATCGTGTCGATCTTCACCTTGGCGAAGACGAGCTTCGAGAAGATGATCATCATCGCGATCGGGAGGAGCGGGAAGATCGCGTACCAGCCCGGAACCTGCGGGACTTCCTTCGCCTTCACGGCTTCGGCCGCCTGGTAGACCTCGTCGTTTTTCTTATCGTAGTAGCGCTGCACGAAGTAGTGCGTGAGGGCGACCGCGATGAGGGTCGGGATCGCGACCGGGAGCTGGTACTGGACGAAGTAGATGATCGGGTCAAGCCCCGCGACCTTCGCGGCGAGGTTCGCCGTGCCGGAGGACGGGCCGAGCGTCATGCCGGCCGAGGTGCCGATCACGGCGACCGCCGCGGCGGGCGAGACGCCCACGCCCTTCAGGATCGGGAAGAGCGCTACGAGGAGCAGCATCGCGAGGCCTGCGGCGCTCGGGATCACCATCACGAGGAGCTGGCCGATGATGTAGCCGAGGACGAGCACGATGTACGGGCTGTTCATTTTCTTAAGCGGCGTCACCGTGAGCCTCACGAGGGCGTTCGCGGCGCCGATCTTCTCCATGTAGGCCGCGAAGCCGCCTGCCGCCATGATGAGGAAGCCGATGCCGGAGGCCTGCTTCTTGCCGATCGAGACGAGGAGCGAGAAGATGTCGAAGCCCGCGAACCCGGAGGGCTTCACGCCCTTCGGAAGGAAGTTGACGTCGGTGCAGAAGGCCGCCGCCGCGATGAGGACGAGGCCCGCGAAGAGCAGCACCATATGCGTCTGGTAGCGCTTGATCATGGCCCATCCGGCGAGGACGGTCACGATCACGCCGAGGATTGGCATGAAAATGCTCATGGCTTTCTCCCTTTCCCTATATTGGATGTTTCAGAAACTGGTCAATGGATTTCCGCGAATTCCTTCTCGAGCTCCTCGAGCGCGCCCTGAAGGGCCGAACGGCGGGAGGCGGCTTCGTCCCGGAAGGCCTTGTTCGCCGCCTCCTGCTCGGAGAGCATCGCGGCGGTTTCCTTCGGGTTCGCGCTCCCCGGGGTCTGCCTCTTCTCGAGGATCGTGCGGGGGTCGAGGCACGCCTTGAACTCCGCTTCGCTCATCGGGAGGTCGGGGGAAGCCTCCGGGAACTCGGTCTCGATCTCCTTCCTGTAGATCGCCTGCATTTCGGAATAGGGGAAATCGCTCGGGCGGATTCCGTTCGCGCGGGCGTAGGTCACCATGGCTGAAGCCATGTGGTGGCCGATCCGGAAGGGAATCCGGTACTTCAGCATGAGCTGGTCCGCGATCTCCTGGCTCGCGGTCCAGTCGAGGTTCAGCTCCTCGAGGGCGCGCTCCTTGTTGACGACGAGCGCCTTCGCCACCTTGCGGAGCTTCGTGAGGGCGCCGATCGCGGCGTCGACCATTCCCGGGTTCTTCACGGCGCTCTTCCCGTCCATCATCCCGGAGACCACGTTGTGGGCGCGCATGTAGACCCCTTCGGCGAGCGCTACGGCGTCGGAAGCCGCCGCGCGGGTGTTGTTTAGGAGTCCGGGGTTCCTCTTCTGCGGCATGGCGGAGGAGACGTACGTGTTCTCGCCCCCTTCCTGGAGAAGCATCCAGGGGCGCGGCTGCGCGTACTGGACCATGATTCCGCCGACGAGCTCCCCGATGTGGAGTCCGATCGAGGCGACGACACCGGCGAGTTCCACCGGAAGGTCCATTTGCGAGATCTGCGTCGCGTCGAACGCGTTCCTGCGCGGGCGGTCGAAGCCGAGGAGACGGGACATTCCATCGCGGTCGAGGGGCCATCCTGTCCCGTTCAGGACCGTGCAGCCCATCGGGCTCTCGTTATGGCGCCGGTAGAATTCGGAAAGCCTTTCGCGGTCGCGGGAGAACCCGGCGATGTAGCCTGAGAGGAGATGGGCGAGGGTAGTCGGCTGTGCGGCGACCCCGTTCGTGTAGGCGGGGAGCAGCGTGTCTTCGTTCCGGCGCGCCAGAGCCGTGAGGTCGTCAAGCGTCCGGTCGAGCTCATCCATGAGGTCAAGCGCCGCCTCGCGGAGGATCGCGGAGCGGAAGGTTGAATGCATGTCCTGGGAAGAACGCCCGGCGTGGATCACGGTGACTTCAGGCCCCGCCTTCGCGATGAGAAGGGGCTCGTAGAGAATGACCCGCTTCGCGCGCGGGCTTCTTCCCTCCTCGACGTCCTTCACGACCGCGCGAAGGCCCTCCGCCGCCTTCACGGCGGTGTCCCGGTCGATCAGGCCGCTCTTCAGGTTCGTGACGATGCTCGCCTTATTGATGTCAGTGAGCCAGTCGAATTCATCCAGTCTTGCCATGTAGATAAGCCCTCCAGCGGTTATTGGCTAAGTCTTTAGGAGAGATTATCTAGTTGGTTTGGCGGGAAAGCTATGTTGTATAAGCAAAATAAAATTGCGTAAATCGCAAAAGACAAATATTTCGGTCCCATGGGTTGGGGAAATACGGAAGCAGAGGAGGGGACCGCTTGGCAGCCACAAATCCCGGCCGCCTTCCTCTGAATCCGTGACACGTGTTTTGGCTAGGGGTTTCGACTGACGGGTTAACTCTTGTTGGTATTTGCTCTAATACCGGCTCCGCAATGGAATTTCCGGCATAGAATGGCACGGTCCTTCAGGTACACAGACTTTTTACATGACCGCTGTATCTGGCTGGAACCCATAAAAATTCAGATCCGTCGTCCGACGGATGACTATTCGAGGTTTATTACAAATGAATACCGCTCTCAAGATCGTTGCCGCCGCCGCTGTTGCCATGATGGCTGTTGCTTGCTCCAAGCAGGCTTCCGCTCCGGCCTCCGCCCCGGCTTCTTCCGCTGCCGCGTCTGTCGCTGCCTCCGCTCCGGCTTCTTCCGCCGCCGCTTCCATGGCCGCTTCCTCCGCCGCCGCTTCCGCTGCTGCCTCCGCTCCGGCTTCTTCTGCCGCTGCTTCCGCTGCCGCCTCTGCTCCGGCTTCCTCCGCTGCTGCTTCTTCTTCCGCCGCTGCGAAGTAATTTCTGCCGTTTGGCCGCTTCACGCGGCCTTGCAGCCTGAAAGAAAAGCCCTGGCTTCTGACCCTGTCAGGCCAGGGTTTTTTGTTGCCTTCCGGCATAGGCGCCGGAAGTCCGCGAGAGCAGGATCATGGGCACTGTGGCGATATTTCTCCATAAAGAGTATTGCCTATTGGCAAAAAGCCTTTTATCCTCCATGATCTTGTAAGCACCAACCACCCCGCAGCAGGGGCCTGTCCCCTTCGGCTTCCGCTGCCCGGGCACCGAAAAATCGTCATAGGACAATCCACGATGAAGAGGCGTTTCCTTCTTGCCGCCGCAGCCGCTGCGGCGATGATCACCACGGCCCCCGCTTTCGCCGCCACCACCTACACGGTCGGCACGGGCGCCACCTACCGTCCGTTTGAGTTCCAGTCCCCGACCAAGGAAATCATCGGCTTCGACATCGACCTCATGAAGGAGATCGCCAAGGCTCAGGGCTTCAACGTGAAGTTCGTGAACACCACCTGGGGCGTGATCTTCGAGTCCCTGAAGAACGGCGACCGCGACATCATCATGAGCGGCATCACGATTACCCCGCAGCGGTCCGCCACGATCGACTTCTCGCTTCCGTACTTCAAGGCCCACCAGCTGATCATGACCCAGAAGAACGTGAAGGTTAAGAACCTCGCGGACCTGAAGGGGAAGAAGGTCGCCGTCGTCGCGAACTCGGCTGGCGACATTGCGGCTTCCAAGGCGTTCGGCAAGGCGAGCCCCAACATCAAGCGCTTCGACAGCACGCCTCTCGCCCTCGAGGAACTGAACGCGGGCGGCGTTGACGCCGCGATCGGCGACGTCGGCGTCTTCGCCTACTACGCCCAGCAGAACCCCGAGAAGCACTTCAACATGGTCCGCGACCCGGGGTTCGAGGAGCAGTACTTCGGGATCGGCATCCGTAAGGGCAACAAGAAGGTGAAGGACGACGTCGACGCCGGCCTCCGCAAGGTGATCAAGAGCGGCGCCTATGCGAAGGTCTACCACAAGTGGTTCGGCGCACAGTCCCCTGTGCCGCAGCTTCCGATCAAGTAATGCAGCCTTCCGCCTCTTGAGGGGCGGTGAACTGCGGCCCCGGCCGTTCAACGCCGGGGCCTTTGCTTGCGGGCGGAGCGTTCAGAAGTTTTCGCCCGCGCACCTCTAACTGAAAGTTTCCCAGGACAAGAATGCTAGGCCTGCATTTCGAAGTACTTTCCGAGTACTGGCCGCTTTTCGCGGACGGTGCGCTGATGACCCTGAAGCTCACGGTCGCGTGCGTCTTCTGCGGCGTGATCTGGGGCATGATCCTCGGCATGGCGCGAATGGCGGAAGCGCGGCGCGAGCCGCTTCGCTCCCTCATGCACTACGGCGTGCAGTGGCCGGTGAAGGTCTGGGTGAGCTTCTTCCGCGGCACGCCGCTCTTCGTCCAGATCTTCCTCATGTACTTCGCGGTGCTCCCGGTCTTCGTCCACCCGATCGACGGCCTCGTGATCAGCGGCGACCTCGCGCGCGAGATCCGCGCTGACTACGGCGCGCTTCTCGCCGGGTTCCTCGCGATCACGCTGAACGCCGGGGCCTACATGAGCGAAGTGTTCCGCGCCGGCATCCAGTCCCTCGACAAGGGGCAGAGCGAAGCCGCCCGCTCGGTCGGCATGACCTGGTGGCAGTGCATGCGCTACATCATCCTCCCGCAGGCCTTCCGCCGCATGCTTCCCGCGCTCGGCAACAACGCGATGGCGATTCTGAAGGACTCGTCCCTCGTTTCCGCGATCGGCCTCACGGAGCTCGCCTACGCCGCGCGCACGGTTTCCGGCGCTTCGGCCCGCTACTGGGAGCCCTACCTCACGATTTCCGCGATGTACTGGGTGATGACGCTCGCGCTCGCATGGGGCGTCCACGCTCTTGAGAATCGCCTTGGCAAGGGGGACGACAAGTAAATGACTGAACAGAACGCAACCGCTTCCGACGTGATGATCCGCGTCCGGGGGCTGAAGAAGAGCTTCGGGCGGCTTGAAGTCCTGAAGGGAATCGACCTCGACGTCCACCGCGGCGAGAAGGTCGTGATCCTCGGGCCGTCCGGTTCCGGGAAGTCCACCTTCCTCCGTTGCCTCAACGCGCTCGAAGACCCCGACAGCGGGTCGATCCTCGTTGACGGTGTTGAGGTGACCGATCGCCACACGAACATCAACGAGCTTCGCGAGCACCTCGGGATGGTGTTCCAGCGCTTCAACCTCTGGCCGCACATGACGGTTGCCGAGAACATCATGCTAGGGCAGACCGTTGTCGCGCACAGGAGCAAGGCGGAAGCGCGTAAGAAGGCGCTCGAGGTGCTCGAACGCGTCGGCCTCAAAAACCGCGCGGACGAGTACCCGGCGAGGCTCTCTGGCGGCCAGCAGCAGCGTGTCGGCATCGCCCGCGCGCTCGCCATGGATCCGAAGGCGATTCTCTTCGACGAGCCCACGTCGGCCCTCGACCCGGAGCTTGTCGGTGAAGTGCTTTCCGTCATGAAGAAGCTCGCCGAGGAAGGGATGACGATGGTGGTCGTGACGCACGAGATCGGGTTCGCCCGCGAGGTCGCGGACCACGTGGTCTTCATGGATGGCGGCGTGATCGTGGAGCAGGGTGCTCCCGAGGACGTGATCGCGAATCCGAAGGAAGAGCGCACGAGGACGTTCCTGAAGCGCGTGCTCTAAGACGCTTTTCTCACGAAGCCCCGGCAGCTGGGGCAGAATAGGGCCGGACCCGCGGAATCGCCGCAGGTCCGGTTTTTTTCGCCTGGCGGGAGAAGACTGGCTGCCAGGATCCCGGAGGTCCACCAAGATGGATACGCAGCTTATTCTTCTCATCGCCGGAGTGACCTTCTCCGCGCTCTGCGCGGCGCTCCTCGTGGTTCTTGTCCTCGACCGGAAGCGCAGGGGGGACGAAGTCGCGTCGAAGATCGACTCCTCGCTGCGGAAAGCCCTCGACGATGCGGCGGACGCGTCCGAAGAGCGCCAGAACCGTTTCGAGCTCAGGTTCGGGCAGGCGGCTGACCAGACCCGTTCCGGAATCGACGCCGTTCGCCGCGAGTCGCTCGACATGATCCGCCGCTCGGGTGAAGGACAGGAGCAGCGCCTCGCGTCTCTCCAGGCGTCCCTCGCCTCAGGACTCGCCGCTGTGAACGAAACCGTGGACCGCAGGCTCACTTCGATCCAGCAGCAGAACGACGCGAAGCTTGAGAAGATGCGGGAAACGGTGGAGGAAAAACTCCAGTCGACGCTCGAAACACGGCTCGGGGAAAGCTTCCGTCTGATCGGCGGTCAGCTTCAGGAGCTTGAGCGGGGACTCGGGGAAATGCAGGGGCTTGCGTCGAACGTCGACAGCCTTCGGCGAATCATGGCGAACGTGAAAACCCGTGGGACGTTCGGCGAAGCGCAGTGCCGGGCGATTCTCGAAGACATCCTCACCCCGGAACAGTATGCGGAAAACGTGGAGACAGTGCCTGGAAGCGGCCGCCGGGTCGAGTTCGCGGTGAGGATGCCGGGGCCCGAAGGCAAGGGGCTCTGGCTCCCGATCGACTCGAAGTTTCCGCAGGAGGACTGGGAGCGGCTTGAGGAAGCGCGTGCCTCAGGAGACCGCGACGCAGAGACCGCGTCAGCGAAGGCGCTTCGGCTCGCGGCAGACGGCTTCGCGAAGGACATCTCGACAAAGTACCTGAAGCCTCCCTTCACGACGGAATTCGCAGTGATGTACCTCCCGACCGAGAGCCTTTACGCGGAGATCCTCCGGATTCCCGGGTTCCAGGCGGATCTACAGTCGAAGTGGCACGTCATGCCGGCCGGGCCCACCGTGCTCGCCTCGCTCCTCAATTCGCTCCGGATGGGCTTCAGGACGCTCGCGATCCAGGAGCGGAGCGCGGATGTCTGGAAGCTCCTCGGATCCGTGAAGTTCGAGTTCGGCCAGTTCCAGAAGGCGCTCTCAGGCGTCGAGCAGCGGCTCCGTCAGGCCCAGGACGCGGTTGAGGCGGCGCAGCGGCGGACGAGGAGCATGGGCCGGAGCCTTTCCGAAGTCGAGGCGACCCCCCGCGGGGAAGAAGAGGCGAACGCCGCTGTTCCGAAGCCTTCCGAGGGAACGCCTGAAAGAAAGTGAACGAACGGGATGTACTTTTAGCTCAAGCAGTTCTCCTCCCCGGTCAGAGGAGATTTTCCTAGCCAGGGAAGCCGAAGCCCACAGAACGCAGCCATTCCGTCGCGGCTCCCGGCAGCAGGACGAGGATTCCGTCCCGCTTCGCCCGGCGGGCCGCCTTGAGGAGATGGCGGTCCTTCGTGATGAGGAGAGAAGCCCCGGCGCTCGCCGCGAGGTCGAGGAACTTCTGATCCAGGGGATCCCTGCAGGGAATGCGCGACGGGGAGACGTCCCGTACGGGTATCGCGAGACTGTGCCACTCTCCGAGGATCCGCTTCTGGTCCGGAAGAGAGATTCCGAACTGAGCCCTGTGGATCACCTCGGCGAATTCGTTCTCGGTCGCCTCGTCCCGGAGGCAGACGAAATGCCCTTCAAGAGCGAGCTCTTGGAGCGGAACAGCTTCCGGGTCCCGGAAGTGCCAGATGTCGAGCAGGACGTTCGTGTCGATAACGGCGAGCGGCTTCCCCGAGGGCAGGGGAGAAAAGGAGTCTTCAGAACGAAGGTTCGCGAGATGAGCAAGGATTTCCGGCACGATCGGCATTGCGAAGGAGGAGAAGGGCTTCGGAGGGAAGAGTGGGGGCAGGTCGCCCCTGCTGAAAAGACGAAGGGCCGGAAGAGGCTCCAATGCCGCCTTCCGGCCCGGAAAGAAGTTTGAGAAGGAAGGACCTTAGATAAGGGCCTTCACGTGTTCCGCTTCTTCCTCAAGCTGCTTCACGGACTTCTCAAGCCGTTCCTTCCCTTCCTTCGAGAGCTCGATCCCCTTCACGATCTCGTACTCGCCGTTTCCGGTGCAGATGACCGGGAACCCGCAGACGAGGCCTTCCGGCACGCCGTAGGAGCCGTCGGACGGAACCGCCATCGTGACGATCCTGCCGTTCGAGCCGAGCCACCAGTCGTGCATGTGGTCGATCGCGGCGGAGGCGGCAGAGGCGGCGGAGGACTTCCCGCGGGCCTGGATGATCGCGGTGCCGCGGTCGGCGACGGTCGGGAGGAAGAAGTCGTGGTACCAGTCCTGGTCGACGAGGTCGAACGCCGGTACGCCGGCGATCGTGCAGCGCTCGATGTCCGCGTACATCGTCTTCGAGTGGTTGCCCCAGACGGCCGCGCCCTGCACCGAGCAGACGGGCTTCCCGGTCTTCGCGGCAAGCTGGGCGATCGAGCGGTTCTGGTCAAGCCGCATCATGGCGGTGAAGTTCTTCCTCGCGATGTCAGGTGCGTGGTGGTAGCAGATGTAGGCGTTCGTGTTGCAGGGGTTGCCAACGACGAGCACCTTGACATTCCGGTCAGCCGCGGCGTTGATCGCCTCGCCCTGGGTCTTGAAGATCGGGCCGTTCGTCGTGATGAGGTCGGCGCGGGTCTGGCCGGCTCCGCGGGGGGCGGCACCAACGAGGAAAACGGCCTTCGCGCCATCGAACGCTTCCTTCGGGTCGGACGTCGTCTTGATCCCCGTGAGGAGCGGGAAAGCGCAGTCGAAGAGCTCCATGCAGACGCCCTTCAGCACCTTGGCGGAATTCGGGTTGTCGCGTTCGAGCAGCTGGAGCTGGACCGGGGTGTCCGGGCCGAACACAGCGCCGCTCGCGAGCCTGAAGAGGAGCGAATAGCCGATGTTCCCGGCGGCGCCGGTCACGGTAACGCGAACAGTGGGATTGAGCTTCGGGTGATTCGCGGGGCAGGTCATTTTGTGCTTTTTCTCCAATGGTCTTGACTGCAGGGGCCGGCGATGAGGGCTGGAAGCCCTTCTTCGCGGCAGTGTGATTGATTAATTTTACACGGCGCGGATTTTGCAGGCACCCTCAGGACACCGAAATTCGCGCCTTCCGCTGGGGTAAACTTCAAAAATCAACCCAGCCTTTTCCAGGAACCGAAGTGTCGACCATTTCCAAGCTGAAGCCGACTGCTGCAGCTGTCATCCTTTCGCTGTTCGCGGGTACCGTTTTTTCCGAAGAAGCTCTTTCAGAAAATGCTTCCGGCAGTGTTGGAATGACGGCAGAGGACGCCAAGGCGTCGAACGCCATCCCAAACTATGACCCGTGGGAACGGCTCGAGGACCGGTCGGTACTCGAGCGCTGGCCGGCAGGGTCCATCAGGACGCATGAGGAGGCGCAGGCCGCCCTTGACGATGTCGACGCTCGCCGCAGGAAGCTTGACGAGGCGGCAGCGGCGCAGCATGACGCCTGCATAGACAACTTCCTCGTTTCCGCCTGCTGGGAGAAGGTGAGGCGGCTGCAGTTCGACCGGGGCCGTGAGTTCCGCCAGGTTGAGCTTGAGGCAAAGGACTTCATTCGCGCGGAAAACACGAAGAAGGAGAAGGAGCGCCAGGTAGCGGCGAAGATCGAGTCGGGAGCGGACGTTTCGGATGACGAGATCGAAAAGGCGCTCGCCGACCGGACGCCGACCAAGTCCGAATCCGACGCTGCGTCCCGCGTGAAGTCGAGGCTCGACGCCGAGGCCCGGGTCGAGAAGGCGAGGGCAGACGCGGCCGAAAAGCAGTCGAACGAACTCGCGAACCAGGCGAAGTACGACAAGAGGCAGGCAGACCTGTCCGAGCGCCGTGCGAAGGAGGACGAGCGGCATGCCGAAGCCCTGAAGCGTGTCGCGGACCATGACAAGACTGTTGCCCGCGTCTCAGAGAGGCAGGCGGAAGCACTCGCGAAGCAGGCCGAGGAAGCGAAGAACCTGGCGGCGACCCAGGAGCGCGAGCGTCAGGCGGCTGAGCGGAAGGAAAGGGCGACGGAGCGGGCCGCGGAGCTCGAGAAGAAGCGGGCAGAACGTGCGGCGACACTCGAAGCGGACCGCGAGAAGCGCAGGCAGGTCCAGGAAGCCTACGAGAAGGAAAAGGCGAGGCGGGAGAATTCCATAAACCCGTTCAATTAGCCTTGTTCCCCGAGGGCATGGAAAAGCGGCGGAAGGAAACGGTATCCTTTCCGCCGCTCTTTCTGCTTTTGGTCCGGCCAGTGGCCGGACCTCAGGCCTCTCCCTAGGCCTGGTGATAGTTCTCGAAGAAATGCCGCATGCGCTCGCAGGCCTCCGTGAGCTCAGCGACGGCGGGCAGGTAGACGATTCGGAAATGGTCCGGACGGATCCAGTGGAAGCCCTTCCCGTGCGTGACTAGGATCTTCTCCTGCTTCAGGAGGTCGAGCGCGAAGAGCTCGTCGTCGTGGATTCCGAACCGCTTCGTGTCGATCTTCGGGAAGATGTAGAAGGCGGCCTCAGGCTTCTTCACGGTGATCCCCGGGATGTCGCGGAGCATGTTGTAGATGCAGTCGCGCTGCTCGTAGACGCGGCCGCCGGGAACGAGCATTTCCTTCGTGCTCTCGCGTTCGGCAAGCGCCGGGGCGATCAGGGACTGCGCCGGTACATTCGAGCAGAGCCGCATCGAGGAGAGCAGGTTGATGCCCTCGATATAGCCCTTGTAGCGGCGCTTGTCGCCCGCAAGGCACATCCAGCCGCAACGGTACCCCGCCATCAGGTGGGACTTCGAGAGACCGTTCAGGCTCACGGTGAGGAGGTCGGGGGCGAGCGAAGCGAGCGCAGTGTGCTCGAGCCCGTCCATCACGAGACGGTCGTAGATTTCGTCCGCAAAGAGGATCAGGTCGTGGCGCCGCGCGATCGCGACGATCCCTTCGAGGATTTCCTTCGGATAGACCGCCCCGGTCGGGTTGTTCGGATTGATCACGACGATAGCCTTCGTGCGTGACGTCACCTTCGACTCCATGTCCTTCAGGTCCGGCATCCAGTTCGATTCCTCGTCGCAGACATAGTGGACGGCGAGTCCTCCGGCGAGCGTTACCGACGCGGTCCAGAGCGGATAGTCGGGAGTCGGGACGAGAACCTCGTCCCCGTTGTCTAGCAGCCCCTGCATCGAGAGCGTGATGAGCTCGCTCACGCCATTCCCCGTGTAGATGTCGTCTACGCCGACATTCGGGATGCCCTTCTCGCGGCAGTACCCGCAGATCGCCTCCCGGGCGCTCATGAGGCCGTGCGAGTCGGAGTAGCCCTCGGTGAGGGGAAGGTTCTCCGCCATGTGGCGGACGAGGGATTCCGGCGTCTTGAAGCCGAAATAGGCCGGGTTGCCGATGTTCAGCTTCAGCACTTCCTCGCCGTTCCGGATCATCCTGTTCGCTTCTTCCATGATCGGGCCGCGGATGTCGTAGCAGACATGGTCGAGCTTGTGGGATTTTTCAAAGTTTCTCATGATTGCCTTCGAAGTTCGATGCTTGGGGCGCCGCCGCAAGAGGTGGAAAAATGGCTTTCCACAGGGCGAAGCGCTTCGGCTGCAGGCCTTTTCCCGCGAGGATTGCGGGACGGTCCTTGCCGAGGCGTTCCTTGCCGGGGACGCAATACATTTAATTTTATGCGGTAATGCAAGCCGTTTCTTTAAGGAAGTTGCAGTAGTTTTTCGGGTTTCCCGGCCTTCCCTGGGATTCACTGCCGTCTTCGGGCTCCTGCAGGGCAAAGCCCCGGGCTAAAATGCACTGGTCCTCAAACCGGCAGGGCGGTCTAACGCCCCGCTGTAGCCGCACATACCCTGAACCTTTCCCCCGCGCATCCAGATGCCAGAAGAAGCTGCAAAGCCCGCGAACGAAGAATGCCGCACAAGGGACTCGAAACTCGTGAAGCTCGTGCACGACGCTTTCAGCCCGGGCGGGCTTCTCTCGCGGAAGCTCTCCTCTTTTACGCCGCGCGAGAGCCAGCGGGCCTTCGCGGAAGCCGTGGCGGAAACGATCGAGACGAAGGGGACGCTAGTCGCAGAGGCGGGAACCGGCACTGGGAAGACATTCGCCTACCTTGTGCCCGCGCTCTTCGCCGGGATCCGGGTGCTGGTTTCCACTGCCGGAAAGCCTCTCCAGGACCAGCTCTACACGAAGGACCTCCCCCTTATCCTCAGGACGCTCGGGCTCGAAGCCTACACGGTGCAGCTCCGCGGGCGCTCGAACTACATCTGCAGGAAGCGGCTTGAAGAAGTGGACTGGCTTCCCACGAAGGAGGACATCGACTTCCTCCGCGACATCCAGATCTTCGCCGCAACTAGCGAGACCGGGGACCGGTCCGAACTGAAGCACATTCCGGAGAACGATCCGATCTGGCCCTACGTCACGTCGACGAAGGAGAACTGCCCTGGAACGAAGTGCCCGCTCTTCGGGGAATGCTTCCTCACGAAGGCGCGGCGCGAGGCGAAGCAGGCGGACATCCTCGTCGTGAACCACCACCTCTTCCTCAGCTCGCTCGCGATGTCGGACGAAGGGGCGGACGAAATTCTTCCGGACATGCCGCTCACTGTGGTGGACGAGGCGCACCAGCTTTCCTCCATCGCGACAAACTTCTTCGGGGACGTGCTCTCGACCGCGGCGATTTCCGACTTGTGCCGCGACACGCAGTCGCTCGGGAAATCCAAGGCGCAGGACGGTGCCCAGTGGGACGTCATCACGCGCGAGGCGGACGCTTCGGCGAAGGACCTCGCGCTCGCCGTTGCGACAAAGCTCGGCTTCGCGGAAGGCGACAGGAAAAGCGTCGAGGACATCGCGGAGCTCCCGAGCCTGATGCCCGAGTTCTCGAGGCTCATGTCGGCGCTTGGCCTCATAGAGGATGCCCTCGCCGCGAATTCGGGGCGTGACACCGACCTCGACATGCTGCTGCCGCGCTGCGAACGGTTCGAGGAGCAGCTTGACAGCTGGATGCACATCGCGGAATCGGGTTCTGGCGCCGCCTCAGGGCCGGATAACGGCAACGCGTCCGAGGCGGCCGAAGATATAGAGAATCCGCCACACGTTCGCTGGATCCAGGAAGGGAAGACAAGCGTCCGGTTCTGCGACACGCCGCTCTCCTTCGCCCCCCAGCTGAAACGGATCCGCGAGGAGAAGGGCGAAGCCTGGGTCTTCACGAGCGCGACGCTCTCGGTCGCAGGCGACTTCAGCCACTTCCTTTCGGAGATCGGCCTTCCGGACGCCCGGACGGAAACGTGGCCGTCGCCCTTCGATTATTTCAACCTCGCGTCCTTCTATCTCCCGCGCGACCTCCCGAACCCGAACTCGCCCGAATTTCCCTCCCGGGTCGCGGAACGGGCCTGGCCGCTCGTGAGGAAGGCGGAGGGCAGGACACTTTTCCTCTGCACGAGCCTTCGCTCGGTGGACATCATCGCGGACCGGATTTCGGAGCTTGCGATGCGGGACGGAACAAAACTCAAGATTCTCAGGCAGGGGGACGGAACCCGAAAGGGACTCCTCGAAAAATTCCGGTCCACACCCCACACGGTGCTCGTCGGCTCGATGAGCTTCTGGGAAGGTATCGACATCCGGGGCGAGGCGCTCTCCGTCGTCGTGATCGACCGGATTCCGTTCTCGCCGCCGGACGACCCGATCGTCGCCGCGCGATGCAACTGGATCAAGTCGAACGGCGGCCACCCGTTCCTCGACTACCAGGTGCCGGAAGCGGTCACATTGCTTCGCCAGGGGGCAGGGCGCCTGATCCGGAGCGAGGAGGACCGAGGGGTCTTCATGCTCTGCGACTCGCGGGTCTTCACGCGCTGGGGGACCTACGGGCGGTCGGTGGTCGAGAGCCTTCCGGACTTCTGCCGGACAACGGACGAAGCGAGGGCGCTCAGCTTCATTCCCGACTCTCCAGCGCCCGAGCAGAAGCACCAGGCGAGGAAACGGCGCCGCGGCCGCTCACCGAAGGTTTCCTAAGTTTTCATAAGGCAGAAAATCAAATGCAGATATCAGACGTGAAGGGAGCTTCGAAGGAAGCCGTGAACCATCCCTCCCACTACGCGGCCCACTACAGGCGCGAAGTGATCGAGCTCACTTCGCACTTCGACTTCACCACCGGGAACGCCCTCAAGTACGTTCTCCGCTGCCGCTTCAAGAGCTTGCCGACCGAGGACCTCCAGAAGGCCCGGTGGTACCTCAACTACTTCTCGGACCACCCCGAGTCGGGATTCATGAAGAAGGAGGGGCTCGAACCCGTGCTCGCCGACTTCCTCGACGATCTCGCGAGGGAAAAGGACCGGTTCTTCGGCGAGAAGGCGTCTTCCTTCCTCAGGAACCTCGTTGCCGCGGTCGAGCTTGCGCCGGAACTGCGCGGCTACGCGCTCTCCGAGGCGGCCTGTTCAATCGACAGCCTAATCGCCCGCGCGCCTGACCACGTCACCCGTTCCTGAAACCGCAACTGCACGCGCCGGTCATTTCCCCGGCGCGGTTCTTTTCCGCCCGGCATCCTGGTTTGCCGCTTTTTCTCCCTTTCACGAAACCTTCAGGCCCGCTTCCGGATTGATTTGAATCAAATCTGAGTTCTATCTCCTAGATATTAATATCTACCTATTTTTAATACTCAATAAAAACAGATCTTTAGAAACGGTTGTTGAACTTTTCGTTGAACGTATGACATGGCTTGAACACGGTATCCGATCCGGCAGGCAAATGAAAGATAAGGAAAATTTCAATCGAAATTTTCACTTTCACTGGTTACAAGTATTTTCAAAGTCCCTCCAAAGTGTAATATTTGAACAAGGTCCCTGATCTTGTCCGCGCCAGCTCGCCGTTTCCGGCAGGCTGCATGGGCAGGGAAGGGGCGGAAACCTTTATTAGACGGCGAGTCCGTCGAAATATGTGGGAGGAAGGTATGGCAGAAAAGAAAAGCCTGCTGCGCAGCCTGCCGATACAGATGTGTATCGGCCTGGTGCTCGGCGTAATCGTAGGCGCGTTCATATCGGCAGACATCGGACAGACGGTATGCAAGCCGCTAGGCGACCTCTTCATTCGCCTGATCCGAATGGTTGTGGTGCCCCTCGTCTTCGCAACCCTGGTTGCGGGCGCTGCCGGCATTACTGATATCTCGAAACTCGGCCGCGTTGCGGTGAAGGTCCTGATCGCCTATATGGTGACTTCGGCCCTCGCCGTTGCTTCCGGCCTCATCTTCGCTGAAGTGATCCACCCGGGCCTCGGGCTCGACCTCTCCACGGCCGGCGCCGCGGCGAAGATCGTGAAGGCCCCGAGCGTCGTCCAGACCTTCCTCAACTTCGTTCCGATCAACCCGATCGAAGCGATGGCGAAGGGCAGCATGCTCCAGGTGATCGTGTTCGCGATCTTCTTCGGCTGCTGCCTCGCCGGGCTCGGTGAACGCGGCAAGCCCCTCCTCAAGATCTTCGAGATCACGGGCGACGTGATGATCCGCCTCACGAACGTCGTGATGTACTACGCCCCGATCGGCGTCTTCGGCCTGATCGCCTACACGGTCTCCAAGCACGGCCTCGCGGTCCTGCTTCCGCTGATCAAGCTGATCCTCACGTCGTTCCTCGCGACCGCGGTCTTCTGCATCATCGTCTACGGCTTCATCCTGATCTTCCTCGTCAAGATCCCGATCATGACGTTCCTGAAGGTCATCTTCGAACCGTGGCTCGTCGCCTTCACGACCTGCTCCTCGGCCGCTGCCCTTGCTGTGAACCTGAAGGCCGCCCGCAAGCTCGGCGCGACGAAGGCGATCGCGTCCTTCTCCATCCCGCTCGGCAACACGATCAACATGAACGGCACCTCGATCTACATGGGTGTCTGCGCCGTGTTCGCGGCTGAGATCTTCGGCCTCAACCTCTCGATGACCGACCAGCTCACCATCGTCCTCATGGGCGTGATGGCCGCTGTCGGCACCGCGGGCGTCCCGGGTGCCGGCCTCATCATGACGACCCTCGTCTTCACGCAGGTCGGCATTCCGCTTGAAGCCGTTGCTCTGATTGCAGGCGTTGACCGTATTCTCGACATGATCCGTACTTCGATCAACGTGGTCGGCGACGTCGCTTCCGCCCTGATCGTCACGAAGTCCGAAGGCGAACTGGGTTCCGAGCCGCTTGACGCTGACGAACAGGCTGGCTAGTTACTGAACCCTTTCCCTTCCGGTGCCGGTCCAAAGCACCTGAGAGGAGACAGAAACGGAAGAACCCCGGAAATCCAAAGGATTTCCGGGGTTTCTCATTGCCTATCTGAAAGTTAATGAAAAGGCGGGGAACCCGCAGGTTCCCCGCCTTTTTCCTGGATCTATTTGTTCAGCCGGGACCGTCTACTCCGCAACGGTCTTTTCCTCCGGCTTGTTCATTTCGATCACGCGCTTCAGGTCGGCTTCGCGGTCCTTCATCCCGAGGGCCTTGTAGCTGTCCTCGAGGATCTGGAGCGCCTCGTCGCGGTAAGGCGTGCGAGGGTAGTCCGTAATGACGCGCTGCGCGCGCTGGATCGCGGCGACATAGGCGTGGCGCACGAAGTAGTAGCGTGAAACCTTGATCTCGTGGTTCGCCTGGGCGAGGATCAGCTGGTTCAGCCTCCGGCGTGCTTCAGGCGCGTACCGCGAGTCCGGATACTTGGTGACGAGCTCGCGGAAAATGTCCCAGGCCGTGCGGGCGGCCTCGGCGTCCCGGTCCGATATGTCCTGCCGTGTGATGCGGGAGAAGAAACCGTTGTCCTCGTTCAGGGTCGCGAGCGCCTTCATGTAGAGCACGTAGTCGCTTGCAGGATGGTTCGGGTAGGAGCGGAGGAACCGGTCGCAGGCCTGGATCGCCTGATCGGGGTCGCCGTCCTTCCAGTACGCGTACGCCATTTCGATCTGGGCCTGCTGCGCGTAGCGGCCGAACGGATAGCGCGACTCGAGCTTCGTGTAGTACTCTTCTGCCTGCGACCAGTTGCTGTCGTCGAGCGCGTCGCGCGCCTCGCTGTAAAGCTTGTCTGCCGACCAGTTGATCGTCTTGTCTTCATTGAGGTCCTTGAACCAGGACGTGCAGGAGGCTGACATCACGAGGACGGCGGCGAGGCTTATCCCAATCGCAGTGCGGCGCAGAATTTTCTTCATTTAGAGGGAAACCGAAAATTGAAACGTGAGGTCGATTATAGCCGCGAGGCGGATCCCAAAGACGGAGCGGACGAAAACTTCACGGAGTTCGTGATCGACGCCGAGCACTCGGGCGAGCGGCTCGACAAGGCGGTAGCAACCCTTCTTCCGAAGGTTTCCCGCTCGAGGCTCCAGGAGTGGATCAAGAAGGGCGCGGTCACCGTGAACGGCGCCGCTGCGACCCGCGTCCGGGACGCGGTCTACGCAGGGGACGTCGTCGCCGTGACGGCGCAGCCCTCGGCCGAGGAGCTCGCCTTCACCCCCCGCGATATTCCCTTCGAAACGGTCTACGAGGACGACGCGGTGATCGTCGTGAACAAGCCTGCGGGCCTCGTCGTCCATCCCGCCGCAGGCCACTGGGACGACACGCTCCTCAACGGCCTCCTCTTCAGATACCCTGAACTTGCGGCCCTCCCGCGGGCCGGAATCGTCCACAGGCTCGACCGCGACACCACGGGTCTCATGGTGGTTGGCAGGACTCTTGCCGCGCAGACCGAACTCGTTCGCCAGCTCCAGGCCCGCACCGTGAAGCGGGAGTACTGGGCGCTCCTCCGAGGGGTCGCTCCGGAGCGGACGCTGATCGACAGGCCGATCGGGCGCGATCCCCGGAACCCGCTCCGGTTCGCGGTCGACGTGCCTGGCGGCATGCGTTCAGCCCGCACCCACCTCGCGAGGGTCGCGATGGCGAAGGCGCCTGACGGACGCGTCATTTCCTGGGTCGCATGCCGCCTCGAAACCGGCCGCACGCACCAGATCCGCGTCCACTGCGAAAGCATCGGACTCCCGCTTCTCGGCGACCCGGTCTACCGCGGAGGGCTGAAACCCTGGCGGGACGACTCGGTCTTCTCGATTTCCCGCCAGTGCCTGCACGCGTCCCGCCTCGGGCTCACGCACCCGACGACCCACGAACGGATGGAGTGGTTCGTGCCGCCTCCCGCGGACCTTGCCGCCGTGATGGAAGCGCTCTCATTCGGCCCGCTTGATTCTCCGGTGACGGTTTTCGAGGACGAAGCGCCGCTAGGAGCTGCCCCGATGGAATGATGGGAGACTGAAAATGAACTTAGAACCGCTTCTTCCCGCGCCACGCACAATCGCTCCCGGATGGAATGCTCCCGACTCGGTTCACGCGCTCTTCACGCTCCGCGAGGGCGGGGTGTCGAAGGGCCCCTGGGGAGGAGCCGGTGGAGACCGAGGCTTCAATGTCGGCTCCAGATGCGGCGATGACCCCGCGGCCGTGAAAAGGAACCGCGAGAGCCTCATACTCGTCGCGGGCACGGCGCCCCGGTGGCTGCATCAGGTGCACGGAACAAGGATCGTAAGGGCTGAGGACGCGGCCGAGGAGGAAGAAGCGGACGGCTCCTGGACCACGGCGAAGGGCGTCGTTCTCGCGATCCAGACCGCGGACTGCCTTCCCGTCGTGATCACGGACGAAGAGGGCTCGGTCCTCGTCGCGCTCCACGCCGGATGGCGGGGGCTCTCCGCGGGAATCCTTCAGGAGGGCGTCCGGACCGCTCTGCTTCACAGGGCATCACCAGAGGCCGGCCTCATCGCATGGCTCGCGCCGCGGATCGGTACCGAGTCGTTCGAAGTCGGGGAGGACGTGCTCCGCGCGATGGAATCGAAGATTCCGGACGCACGGAGCGCCTTCGTACCGGAACCGGGAAAGCCCGGGAAGTTTTTTGCGGACCTCGGTCTTCTCGCCCGGAAGGCGCTCATCGCAGCCGGCGTCCCTGACGCCTGCATCTTCGACTCCAGGCTTTCGACCGCGGCGGATCCCGTTCGCTTCTACAGCTACCGGCGAGACAAGGGAAGAACAGGCCGGCACGTCACGCTCGCGTGGCTAAGCCCCTCGCGTGCATCCCAAAAGCCTTAGAATCCACTACCTTCCACGGCGTCAGGGAGAAAGGCTGGGACCTAGGCCCGCTCCTGCCTGGCGCCAGGCTTCTCCTCCCCAATTGAGGTACCAGACTCCAATGACAACTCCCGGCAATCGCAGGGCGCCCACCATCGGCTTCGTTTCCCTCGGCTGCGCGAAGGCGCTCGTCGACACCGAGCGTGTCGTCACCGACCTTCGGAGCGAGGGCTACGAGATCGCGGGCGACTACCGCAATTCCGACCTCGTGATCGTGAACACCTGCGGCTTCATCAACGAAGCGGTCGAGGAAAGCCTTGACGCGATCGCTGAAGCCCTCCGCGAGAACGGGAAGGTGATCGTGATGGGGTGCCTCGGCGGCCGGAAGGACGCGGACGGCTCGAATTTCGTCGCGAAGAGGAATCCCGCGGTGCTCGGGGTCTTCGGCCCGGAGGAAACGTCAGGCGTCCTCGGGCTCGTGCACCGTCACCTTCCCGCGCCGCACTCGCCCTACACGGACCTGATCCCTGGCGGCGGCATCAGGCTCACCCCCCACCACTACGCCTACCTCAAGATTTCCGAAGGCTGCAACAACCACTGCACGTTCTGCGTGATTCCGAAGCTTCGCGGAAAGCTCCATTCCCGGTCCATGGATTCGATCGTCCGCGAGGCGCAGAGCCTCGTCGAGGACGGCGTGAAGGAAATCGTCGTGATCGCCGAGGACACGCCGGCATACGGCTCAGACCTTGGCTACAAGCTCGCGTTCGCGGGGGGGCGCCCCGTGCACACGAAGCTCGAGGACCTCTGCGTCGAGCTCGGGCGGCTCGGGGTCTGGGTGCGCCTCCACTACATGTACCCCTATCCGATGGTTGACCGGATCATCCCGCTCATGGCGGACGGGAAAATCCTTCCGTACCTCGACATGCCGCTCCAGCATTCGGACCCTGCGATCCTCCGCGCGATGGCCCGCCCCGCGCACGCAGAGAAGCAGCTTGAGCGGATCCGCAGGTGGCGCGAGGCGGTTCCCGACCTCGCGATCCGCTCGACCTTCATCGTCGGGTTCCCGGGCGAGACCGACGAGCAGTTCGAGGGCCTTCTCGACTTCCTCCGCGAGGCGAAGCTAGACCGGGTCGGATGCTTCGCCTATTCCACGATCGAAGGGGCTGCCGCGAACGCCTTCCCGAACCAGGTCCCGGAGGAAGTGAAGGAAGAGCGCCGCGCACGGCTCATGGCGCTTCAGGCTGAAATCTCCGCGGAACGCCTCGCCCGCCGTGTCGGCCGCGTCGAACGGGTCCTGATCGACGAGCCTGAGGACGAAGACGGGGTCGCGGTCGGCCGCACGGCAAGCGAAGCACCGGAAGTGGACGGCGTGGTCTATGTCACGACAAAGCGCCCGGTGATCCCGGGGGACTTTGTCGACGCACGGATCGTCAGGACCGAGGAGCACGACCTCGTCGCGCTTCGCGTTGACGGGGAATCCTAGCGGCGGGAGGAGAGAAGGGCGGTCATCCCGGGGTGCATCCCGGGAACAGTGGTGAGAGGCTTCGCGTCCATGAGAAGAAGCTTTCCCCCGCCTGACGCTTCCTTCGGTTCGGTCCTCGTGACCCGGAACGGATGCTGCCCCCCGCCGACTGCGGGGATCCTGACAAGCACCGTGGTTCCGAGCCGTATGCCCCCCGCGAGCTCTTCAGGAACAAGGAATCTCGCCCAAAGGCTCGTCGTGTCGACGATCGACGCGACCGGGAAGCCGGACGGCACAGCGTCGCCCGCCTTCGCGAAGACCTTCATCACTTCCCCGTTCATCGGAGAGCGAAGTTCTACCCGAACGAACCCGGCAGGCGCGTCGGTCTCGGGTTTCGTTCGACCAGCGTCTTCCGCAGGAAGGGATTCTGCCCCGGAGGGCCCATTGACCCCGGCAGGTTCCCCTGGATTCACAGCGACAGGCTCGGCCTTCTTTTCCGCGAGCAGCCTTTCCTCGGCTTCCGGAACGAGAAGGACCGCGACTGTTTCCCCGAGCGCTATCCGGCTTCCCTCCTTAACGGAGAATTCTTCCGCCTTACCGGGGGCGGGATACGAGATCTCTACCGCCGTGCCAAGGATTTCCCCTTCGAGCGGCGGAGGGGAAGGCTGAAGGTAGGGCTTCGCGGCCCAGATCGCGGCACAGGCCGCCGCCGCGACTCCAGCCGCTGCCGCCGCGAGGACAAATGTCCGCTTCTTCACGAGTGGGTTCACGATTGATGTAAGAAGACGTGCGAAATCATGGCCTTCGTGCTCTCGCGTCTCCGCTCTCCCTTCGTTGCAACGGTCTAGTCCGCGAAGCCCGCCTTCGCAGCCCATTCAGGACCGTCCTCGAACCAGTTGAGGATCGAGTCGAGCCCGAGGACGTTTACCTGGTGCGGGACAATGGCCCGGACGCGGGGCTTCGCGTGGTAGGCGGCGCCGAGGCCTGCCGCCGCGAGCATCTTCACGTCGTTCCAGCCGTCGCCTGCCGTGATTGCCTGGCCGAGCCCGATTCCGAGCTTGCCGCATAGTCCCTCGACGATCCGCTTCTTGCCGTCCGAGTCAACGATCTTTCCGCCGTTCTCGTCCGGCCCGTAAACCCGTCCGGTGAGAAGGCCGTCCTTCACCTCGAGCTTGTTGCAGTGGAAGCCGTCCGCGCCAAGCCTTCTCGCGGCGGGTCCGGCGGACTCGTCGAACCCTCCGGTCACGATGTGGAACTCGAGCCCCGCCGCCCGGCAGGCGGCGACGAGCTTTTCGGCTCCCGGATTGAAGGGCATGGTCTCGGAGAAGCGTATGAAGTTCCGCTGCGGGCAGCCCTTGATCGCGCGGATCCGTTCCTCAAGGCTTTGCGCGTAGTCGCGAATCTCGCCCCGCATGGCGGCCTCGGTGATTTTCGCGACCGAATCGCCGTAGCCGGATTCCTTCGCTACGGTGTCAAGCGTTTCGACTGAGGCGAGCGTGCTGTCAAGGTCGCTCGCGAAGAGCCTGAAGTCCGTAAGCCGGAGCCCCTTGGGAACTGCCACGGCGTCAAGTCCCGAGGACTGGAAGAGTCCGACAAGGTTCATCGCGTCGCTTTCCGGAATTCCCGTGAGCCTCACGGCGCCGCGTGCCGTGTCGCGCGCGACGAACCGCCGGTTCGCCACGACGGAGGGGAGGGAAGCGGCCGTGAGGCCCTCGCCCTGGATGATGACGTCGCAAAGGTTTTCCTGCTTTTCCATTACTTGCTCCTTCTTTCTATTGTTCCGGGGACTTTACGCGAGCGCTGAGAGGATCTCGCGCACGGCCTTCACCCGGTCCTCCGGACTCGGGGCCTTCAGCGTTACCTTAACCCGGTTTGGCCCTGTCATCCGCATGTCGCCCCGCTTCTGCATGAGGCGGATGAACTTGAGCGGCTCGAACGAGGGGTTCTCCGAAACAGTGATCAGGATCTGCTCAGGGGACGCGTCGATTTTCCTGATCCCGAGCTTTTCGCATTCAATCCTGATCCGGTGCGCGTCAACAAGAGTCCGCGCCTGGGGCGGGAGTTCGCCATACCTGTCCGCGAGCGCTTCGACCGCGCCCTTCAGGTCGTCCTTCGATTCCGCTGCCGCGAGCTCCTTATAGAAGGCGAGCCGCTGGTTCACGTCGGAAACGTAGGCTGAGGGGAGAAGGGCCGGGGCGTGGAGGTTGATTTCGGCGATAGCGGCGAACGGATGCTCGATGTCAGGCGTTTCGCCCCGTTTCATCGCGCGGACCGCGTCCTTCAGCATCTGGTTATAGAGATCGAACCCGACGTTCGCGATTTCGCCAGACTGGCGGTCACCGAGGATCTCGCCCGCGCCGCGGATCTCTAGGTCATGCATCGCGAGGTAGAACCCGCTTCCGAGATCCTCGAGGTCCTGAACGGCCTCAAGTCGCTTCTCGGCGTTCTTGGTGACGGAGCCTTCGGAGGGAGTTAGGAGATATGCGTAGGCCTGGTGGTGGCTCCGCCCGACCCGGCCCCGGAGCTGGTGGAGCTGCGCGAGACCGAACTTGTCCGCGCGGTGGATGATGATCGTGTTCGCGGTCGGGATGTCGATCCCGGTCTCGATGATGGTCGTGCAGAGGAGGACGTTTGCGCGCTGCTGGTAGAAGTCCCGCATCACGTGCTCGAGCTCCCGCTCCCGCATCTGCCCGTGGGCAACGGCGATCCGCGCCTCGGGAACTAGCTCCTGGAGCCGCTCGAGGCGGTTCCTGATCGTCTCGACCTCGTTATGGAGGAAGTAGACCTGACCGCCTCGCTTCAGCTCGCGGAGGATCGCCTCACGGATGAGAGAAGAGCTCTCGGGCCGGACGAAGGTCTTCACGGAGCGGCGCCGCTCGGGCGCCGTCGCGATGACGGAAAAGTCCCGGACGCCCTCAAGCGACATGGACATCGTCCGCGGAATCGGGGTCGCGGTAAGGGTGAGGACATCGACCTCTGCCCTGAGGCTCCGGAGCTTCTCCTTCTGCCGGACTCCGAACCGATGCTCCTCGTCGATCACGATGAGCCCGAGGCTCCGGAACTTCACCGAGCCCGTAAGGAGCTTGTGGGTCCCGATCACGATGTCGACGGACCCGGATTCGATCCCGTCGATCGCGGCTGCGGTTTCCTTCCCGGACCTGAAGCGCGAGAGCTCCGCGATCCGAACGGGCCAGTTCGCGAAACGGTCGCGGAATGTCTGGGCGTGCTGCTCGGCGAGAAGCGTCGTCGGACAGAGCACCGCGACCTGCTTCCCGTTCATCACGGCGACGAACGCGGCACGAAGCGCGACCTCGGTCTTCCCGAAGCCGACGTCGCCGCATACGAGCCGGTCCATCGGCTTCCCTGCCTTCATGTCGGAAAGCACGGCGTCGATCGCCGCCTGCTGGTCCAGCGTCTCGTCAAAGGGAAATCCGTCCGCGAAAGCCTCGTAATCCGTGGGGCTGACCTTGAAGACCATGCCGGGGCGCTGCTCGCGGAGCGCGTAAAGCTGCAGGAGCTCCGCCGCCGTGTCGCGGACCTGTTCGGACGCCTTCCTCTTCGCCTTTTCCCACTCGCCCTTCCCGAGGTGGTGGAGCGGAGCGTGCTCGCGGTCCGCGCCGCTGTAGCGCGAGATCAGGTGAAGCTGCGAAACCGGGACATAGAGCTTCGCCTCGTCCGCGTACCGGATCTCGAGGCATTCTGCGGGGCCGTCCGTCGTGTCGAGCGTCACGAGCCCCTCGTAGCGCCCGATGCCGTGCTCGACATGCACCACGGGGTCCCCGATCCGGAGCTCGGAAAGGTCCCGGATCATGAAGTCGACGTTCGTCCTCCGGTCCTTTCTCCGAACCTGCCGCCCGGGCTTTGCCTGATAGAGCTCGGACTCAGTGATCACGGCGATCGCGGGGTCTTCCGTCCTGAAGCCCTGGTAAAGCGGCCCGTTCGTGATCGCGAAGCGGCTGCCGCTAGAGAGGAACCCGCGAAATCCATCCGCCCGGTCGGGGTCGAGGCCGTACTCCCGGAAAAGCTCGAGGACCGTTTCCTCGCGTCCCGGGGACGCGGCGACGACGAGCGCGCGTGCCTCCCCCGGGAGCGCCCCGAGGAACTTCTTCAGCCCCGAGACCGGGTCCTTTGCCCTGCGGTCAACCGCGATGGAAGCAGGGAATGCGGGGTCCGGCGACTCGTCCCGCCTGGGCCTCCAGCGGTCGAACAAAGAGACCTTCCCGAAGAATTCGTCCGGCGTGAGGAAGAGCTTCTCGGGTGGGAGCGCCGGATGCTCGGGGTCATGGGAAAGGAATTCGTAGCGCTGCCTCGTCTCCCGGGTGAAACGCCCGAGCTCTGACGACAGGTCGCCGACGAGAAAGTACTTCGCGTCCTCGCCCGCGTACTCGAAGATGGTCGAGGTCTTGTCGAAGAAAAGCGGCAGGTAGTACTCGCTTCCCGGGCTCGGGACGTGGTTCGCTATGTCGCGGTAGAAGGAGGAGCGGGTTCCCGCCCTCGGGAACTCCGCCTGCCAGTTCTTCCGGAAGGTGAGCGTCCCCTGCTCGTCGATCGGGAACTCACGCCCGGGGAGGATCTTCACTTCCTTCGCGTCGCCGGTCGTCCTCTGGGTCGATTCGTCGAAGAACCGGATCGACTCGATCTCGTCATCGAAAAGCCCGATCCGGTAAGGGCGGTACGCCCCCATCGGAAAGAGGTCGATGATTTCGCCTCGTACGCTGAATTCCCCGGGGCCCATCACCTGGGAGACGTTCGAGTAGCCGGCGAGCACAAGCCGCTTCTTAAGGTCCGTCGTCGAAACAATGTCGCCGGGCCGGAAAAAGAACGTCGTCGCCGTGACGAATTCGGGCGGGGCGATCCGGAGCGCCGCGGTGGCGGCTGAAAGCACCAGGACGTCGATTGCGGAATCCCTGGGCGGCCGGCGACCGGGTACGCGCGACGCGAGCCTGTAGAGTGTTTCGAGCCGCTCCGAGATCAGGTCCTCGTGGGGAGAAAGGAGGTCGTAGGGAAGCGTTTCCCAGTCAGGGAAGGCCCGGACCGAAAGTTCCGGGTCGAGCCACGCGACCTCCTGCTCAAGCCGCAACGCGTCAGAAGGATCAGCGGCGATCACGACGAGCGGCGCACCTTTCTCCGCGCACTGGGCCGCTGCGATCGCGATGGCGAGCGCGTCGCTTGAAGCCGCAGGGAGGCTGAAGGCGTGGTTCTTTGACGGGTGGGCAGCGAAGATGCGGTCTGAAAAAACCGACGGGAAGCTCGCGTTCAACATGGAGACGTACCGGTGCGACTGAAAAACGGGGGAGGGCGTGCTCCCCTCCCGCTACAATCTCAAAATTATAGGTTGCGGTTGCTCGAACTCTTCGGCGTCCCGCGGCCCCATCATGATTTTCCGGTGCGTTGCTTCCGGAACTTGGATTGTGCGACATGGCTTGTGACAGGTTTTTCGCTCTGGTACCGGCGGCGGGCGCCGGCCGGCGGATGAAGCTCTCGATCCCGAAGCAGTACCTCGGAATCCGCGGGAAGAGCGTGCTCGAGCGGACGGTCGAGGCGCTTAGCCGCGTTGAGAGACTCGGCGGGATCCTCGTCGTCGTGTCGCCCAATGACGAACGGGCGTCGGAACTCGCGCTCCCGCGGCTCGCGCGAGTAGTCCGCTGCGGCGGTTCGACCAGGGCCGAAACCGTGCGGAACGGCGTTTCGCTTCTCCTATCCGACGAGTCACCGTTCCCTGTTTCGCCTTCCGACTGGATACTCGTGCACGATGCGGCGAGGCCCTTCGTGTCACCCGAGGACGTCGCCCGGCTGATCGGGCAGGTCTCCCGGACAGGCGTCGGCGCAATCCTCGGAATGCCTGTTGCGGACACGGTGAAGTCGATTGGCGAAGGGGCCCGGATCACAGGAACGATCGACCGCTCGAAGCTCTTCCGTGCGGCTACCCCGCAGGCCTTCCGGGCTTCGAGGCTCATCGAAGCGCTTTCGGGCAGCCTCGACGGCGTGACCGACGAAGCATCCGCCGTGGAGCGGCTCGGCGACCCGGTCGACTCTGTTCCTGGAAGCACGCTGAACTTCAAGATCACGAACCCCGAGGACGCGGTCCTCGCGGAGGCTGTTGCGTCAATTCTCGACAGCTGGAAGAACCAGTGAAAATTCAATTCGTTGCTGGAGGCAGCAAATGACGATTCATGTTGGCGAGGGTTACGACATCCACAGGCTTGTTGAGGGCAGGAGGCTGGTCCTCGGCGGGGTCGAGATCCCGTACGGTAAAGGGCTCCTCGGGCACTCGGACGCGGACGTGCTCCTTCACGCCGTGACCGACGCGCTGCTCGGCGCGAGCGGCAGAGGGGACATCGGAGACCGCTTTCCGCCCTCAGACCCTCAGTGGAAGGACGCTGACAGCCGAAAGCTCCTCGAAACGGTGCTCGGCGAAGTCCGGGCCGCGGGCTGGGAAGTCGTGAATGTCGACTCCACTGTGATCGCGGAAGAGCCGAAGCTCTATCCGTGGAAGTCGAAGATCCGCGAGAAGCTCGCGGGGCTCCTCGGCATCGCGACGCAGGACGTGAATGTCAAGGCGAAGACGAACGAGCGGCTTGACGCGGTCGGAAACGGTTCCGCGATTGCGGCGGAGGCGGTTGTTCTCCTTGAAACCCGTCCTCAGGCCGAAGCGTTCTGACGCTCCGCCTTCTTCTCCTTCTTCTGGGGCTGCGCGAGCGGGAAGCGGATCGTGACGACGAGCCCGCTAGGGCGGTTCGCCGAAAGCTCGACCCGGCCGTCGGAGCGCTTTGCGATCCGATCGACGATCGCGAGTCCGAGTCCCGAGCCCGTGGATCCGGTTCTCGCGCGCTCGCCGCGCTCGAAGGGCCTCAGGACCCGGACCATCTCGTTCTCGGGGATCCCCTTCCCGTGGTCCGAGACCTGAAGGATCGCCTTCCCGTTCTGGACCCCCGCGTTCACGAACACGTCGAGCTTCCCGTCCTCCGACCTGCCGTACTTGCCGGCGTTAACGAGCAGGTTCTGGACGACGCGGCTGATCTCGGTCGCGTGGGCCATGATGAAAACGTCCTTCCGGATCACGCTGTCGATCGAAACGTCGGAGCTCTCCTGCATCCTGGAGGTTGCGACCGCGGCCGACACCACCTCCCCCAGGTTCACGAGCTCGAGCGGCGTTGTTGAGCGCCTCGCGTAGTCGAGGAACTGGGTCACGATGCTCTCCATCTGCTCCATGTCCTGGATCATCGCGTTCCGCGAGTCTTCCGGGAGATCCGCGAGTTCTACCTCGAGCCGCAGCCTTGTGATCGGGGTCCGGAGGTCGTGGCTTACGCCCGCGAGCAGAAGCTCCCGGTCCTCGGCCATCTGGGAGAGGTCCTTCACCATGTTGTTGAAGGACCGGTTCACCTCGCGGATTTCCTTCGGGCCCGAATCCGGGAGTTCGGCCGGAACCTTCCCGCGTCCGAATGTGCGGGCGGCCCTCGAGAGCCTCGCAAGCGGCTCCACGGTGTGATGCGTGAGGAGTGTCGCCCCGACGGTCGAAACGAGGAACGCGAGCATCCCCCACCAGAGCCATGACGTGCCGGTCGGCCGCATCATGAGGTTCTTCCGCGTCATCAGCCAGTACGGGTCGCCGTCGATCGAGATGGACACCCAGAAGCCCTTGTCGCCGTTCACGCTCGCGGCGAGCACGGTTCCGCTTCCGAGGCCCTCCGTCACGAGTTCCTCGATCCGCAACATCGCCGTCGATTTCTTGAGCGGCGTCGTCCGGTCGGTCGGCTCCTTCGGAACGATCCTCAGGTCCTCGCTGCTCGCGAGCACGGCGAGGAGGTCGGGCCGGTAGACAGGGTCTGCGGAAATCAGCGCGTAGCGCGTGAGGTTCGCAGTGGAGACGATCTGGCGCGCGGCGTTCTTCGCGATCGACTCCTCGTTGAAGATCCAGTAGGTCTGAAGGCCCCCGAGCACCGAGACCGAAAGCAGCACGACGAGCAGCATGAACGTCCTCCAGAAGAGGGTTGAGCTCTGCTCCTCAGGCTTCTTCTTTTCTTTCTTTTTCTCTTCCGTTCCCATCCCGGCTTCCCTGGCGGATTCGATCAGTTGGCAAGTATAAAAAGGAGGCTCCGGCCCGTCGCTGGGCGAAGCCTCCCTCGTATTCCTTCAGGCGGGGAGGAGTAACTGCAGTTGCTCCCTACCCGGAATCAGATCAGGCGTTGTGCCCGTCCGGAATGAACACGTAGCCAAGCCCCCAGACGGTCTGCAGGTACCGGGGCTTGCTCGGCTCGGGCTCGATCAGCTTCCGGAGGCGCGACACCTGCACGTCGAGGCTCCGGTCGAATGCCTCGTACTCGCGTCCGCGGGCCATCTCCATCAGCTTGTCGCGGGAAAGCGGCTGCCTCGGATGACGGGCGAAGGCCTTCAGCACCGCGAATTCTCCCGTCGTGAGGGGAATCGGCGTGCCGTTCTTCTTCAGCACCCGGGTCCCGAGGTCAAGTTCGAAATCCCCGAACTGCACGACCTCGTTTTCAGAGGACGGCGCGCCAGGGGTTTCCGGGGCGGGCCTCCGGCGAAGCACCGCGTGAATGCGGGCAAGGAGCTCCCTCGGGTTGAAGGGCTTCGGGATGTAGTCGTCCGCGCCGAGCTCAAGCCCAACGATCCGGTCGACGTCCTCGCCCCGGGCGGTCAGCATGATGACAGGGGTCGTGTCCTTCGCCGCGCGTATCCGCTTCAGGATCGCGAGACCGTCCTCGCCCGGCATCATCAGGTCGAGGATCAGGGCGTCGAACCGCTCCCGCATCCAGAGCCTGTTCATCGACTGGCCGTTCTCAGCCACTGAAACGGTGAAGCCGTTTTCGCCGAGATACCGCCGCAGGAGATCCCGGAGCCTCGGGTCATCGTCAACCACCAGGATCTTCGGCTTGCGTTCAGTCGCCATGTTCTTTTCTCCAGTTAATCTCTTCAAGCGTTCCCGCCGGCCGCTCGGGGCCGTCCCGGGAATGTCTGTTACATTTTCACTTCCCCGGGGAAATTTTCCACCCGCCGTAAACACAATGTAACAAAAGAAGGGCGGCTGAAAGAATTTGAAGACGCCCTGAATTCCTTTTTCACAGGAAATGGAAATAGCATATGGGTGTTGGTAAGAGAGGCGCGGCCAACGGGCCGCCGTTTTCCCGAATCCACCGTACATATGAACAACTCCATGAAGAAAATCCTCTACGCCGCGCTCGTCGCTTCGCTCGCCGCCTGCAGTGCCCAGTCGTACGCCCGGGGCCCGCAGGGATGCAACCGCGTCTGCACGCCCGCCGAGTGGCAGAGCATGACGGTGCGGGAACGGGCCGACTCGTGGTCCGAAATGACGCGCGAGAACCGCATGAAGATCTGGTCCTCGATGGACGACGCCGACCGGCAGGCCCTGCGCGAGGAACTTCGCCCGATCAGCCGCGAGGAGATGCGCCGCCACATCGAGTGCAGCCTCAGGCACGGGAGGGAAGGCGCCATGGAACCCGGACACCTCGGGCTCATGATGTCACCCGGCGAACGCCGCCACATGCGCCACCAGATCATCCAGGTCCATCAGGAGTACGTTCAGAGCTACCAGCCCGAAGGCTCGAAGTAGCCCTATCGGTCCGGGGAACCACCCCCGGGTGCGCTAGAATCCAAGGAACCAAGGGGCGGGGCAACTGACGTGGCCCCGCTTCGTTTCTGTCCGTTTTTATTCTGAGGCGCTCATTCTGCAATGACCCAGCTTTCCCCTGTGCTTCTCGCGATCGACACTGCCACGCAGGAATGCTCAACGGCGGCAGTGGCGGAAGGGATTTCTGTCCTAAAGGACAAGCCTTCCGGGAACGGACACTCGGAAGCAGTGATCGGAATGGTGGATGAAGCGCTGAAGGAAGCAGGCATCAGCCTCGAGCAGTGCGACGCCGTCGTCTTCGGCGCGGGACCAGGCGCGTTCACCGGCCTCCGCGTCGCGTGCGGGGTCGCCCAGGGACTCGCATGGGCGAGCGGCAAGCCCGTTGTTCCCGCCGGGAACCTCGAAGCGCTCGCGCTGAAGGTTCTTTCATCCGAAGCCCCGGGAACCCGTGTCATCGCGGCACTGGACGCACGGATGCACCAGTCCTACTGCGCGGTCTACGAGAAGGCCGCCGAGGATGGCGCCCGGCCAGCCGAAGTGGAACCGCCCCAGCTCGTGAACCCTGAGGATATCCCCGGGATCCTTTCCCGGACGGGCGCCGCGGTAGCAGCAGGAAGCGCCGTCGCGGCATTCCCCGAGGCGTTTTCCAGCTCAAATCTCAGAAAGATTCCGGACGCTGCCGCGGACGCGCTTGACCTCGCGAGGCTCGGGCGGCTTCTTTTCCTTGAAGGGAAAGCGATCATCCCGGAACTCGCCGCGCCGCTCTACATCCGGAACCGCGTCGCCCTCACGATCGAGGAGCGGAAGGCGGGGGAGAGCCTCTAGCGACATGGCAAGGCCCCGCAGCGTACAGGTTCGCGACATGCTCCCGGGGGACCTTTCCGAGGTCCTCGCGATCGAGCGGCAGGTGTTCGACACTCCCTGGACGATCGACTTCTTCCTCTCCTGCGTCCGTGACGGGAGCCGGTGCCGGCTTCTCGAGGTTGACGGGAAGCCGGGAGGCTACTGCATTCTCCACCAGGTCCGCGACAGGGCCGAGATCTATACGCTCGCCGTTTCCCCGCCTCTCCAGGGCCACGGCTTCGGTCGCCTTCTCCTCCGGGACGCGATCTCTGGAGCGCGCGACGGCGCCGCTTCGTCCGTCGTGCTCGAAGTGCGCCCAGGGAACACCCGCGCGGTGAACCTCTACGAGTCCGAAGGCTTCACGGACCTTTCGCGCATCGCGGATTACTTCGAGAATTCCGACGGCACGACCGAGGACGCCCGGGTGATGTCGAGGAGGCCTTAGGCGATGGCGCTTGATCCAAGGCGGTCTGAAATCTGGAAGGCGCTCGGGATCGGCCCCGAGTGGATCCTGAGGGAAGAGGAGGGGGAGCCCGAACGACAGGCTGCTTCCCCTCGCGCAGCCTGCCCTGCGTCCGGGCATCAGGATGCCATTGCCCGGGCCGCGGTTCCCCCTGTTTCTGCCCCGACCCCTTCCGCGCCCCGTCCTGCCCCCGTTTCAGGCGTCCCTGAAACCCTGCGTGAAGATCGGTTTGTTCCCCCGGCGCCCCGCTCAGCCTCCGCGGCTACCCGTCCGGCCCAGGCCGCTCCGGCACCCGCCACTCGTGCGCCTTCCGACGCGGCTTTCCTTTCCGAAGTCGATTCGGCGGACTGGGAGCGGCTCGAAGCCCTCCTTCGGGACTGCAAGTGCTGCGGACTTTCGAGGACGCGGATCAAGACGGTTTTCGCAGACGGCCGGCCAGGGTGCCCCATCGTGATGGTGGGCGAAGCGCCAGGGGCAGACGAGGACATCCAGGGGAAGCCCTTCGTCGGGAAGAGCGGCCAGCTTCTCACCCAGGCGCTCGGCGCGGTAGGCCTCGAGCGGGGCACTGACGTCGCGATCATCAACGTGCTGAAGTGCCGCCCGCCCCATAATCGGGACCCGAGGCCGGAAGAGGTTTCCGTCTGCCGGCATTTCCTCGACCGGCAGCTTGCGCTCCTCGCGCCGAAAGTGCTTGTCCTGATGGGACGGCCGGCCGCTTCCGCGGTCCTCGGGACGGACCAGCCGATTTCACGCCTCCGGGGTTCCGTCCATCAGGCGGAGATCTCGGGAAGGACCGTCCCGGCAATCGTCACCTACCATCCTTCCTATCTTCTCCGAAGCCTCACCGAGAAGGAGAAATGCTGGCACGACCTGCTGCTCGCGAAGAGGACGCTAGCCGGGGCGGCGCCGCAGGCTTAGCTTTTTCTCCTTCAATTGAAAAGGCCGGCGCAGCTGCCGGCCTTTCTTTGGTCAGTTTTTCGCCTTTCCGGCGTCCCTTCTCTTCGTATGCGGGCTTTCCTCTCCGATCATCGCGGTAAGGTCCTCGCCGGCCTGGTGATGCCTGTGGGTGAGGATCACGGCAACCATGCCGATCGAAACGAAGGCGCCGAAGATTTCCATGATCGCGGTGGATGAAAGGCCGCCCTTGATCATCAGCGAGTAGACGCCGAGCATGATCAGCATCGAGCTGTTCTCGTTGAAATTCTGGACCGCGACAGAGCGCCCGGCGCTCATCAGAACGAACCCGCGGTTCTGGAGGAGGGCGTTCATCGGGACGACGAAGAACCCGGCGAGCGCCCCCACAACGATCATGATGAGGCCCGCGATCAGGATCGCCCAGGAGACCTCGAGTCCGCCCGGAAGAGTGATGCCTCCGTCAACCATCCCGCGATTGAAGTGCGCGGCGAAGATGACGACGATGCCCATCAGGACCCCCATCGGAAGAACCTTGAGGCAGCGCTTCAGCGGAACGAATGCCGCGGCGCAGACCGCGCCGATCGCGATGCCGATCGAGACCACGGCCTGAAGGACCGATGCCTGGGAAAGGTTGAGCCCGAAGTTCGCGTCAGCCCACGTGAGGACGAGGAACTGGAGCACGGCGCCCGCGCCCCAGAACATTGAGGTGACGGAGAGCGAGATCTGTCCAAGCTTGTCGCGCCAGAGTTCGACGAAAGAGCTCATGAAGCTGCGGAAGGTCTTCAGCGGCTCGAAGGTCGTCTTCGGGTACCGGACTCCCGTGTCCGGGATGAAGAGGTTGATCACGGCGGCGAGCACGTAGATCAGGAAAATCATCGAAACCGCGGCGCCCGCGTACGTCGTGATGCCGATGTGCTGCAGGATCCCGGTCCCGAGCGCGACGCCCGCGACCGAAGGAAGGATCAGCGCGCCGCCAAGCACGACGCCGAGGATGATCGAGATCACGGTGAGACCTTCCATCCAGCCGTTTGCGATCACGAGCTTCTCGGGCGGGAGGAGCTCGGTAAGGATGCCGTACTTCGCGGGTGAATAGGCGGCAGCGCCGAGCCCTACCACCGCGTACGCGAGAAGGGGGTGTCCCGCGAAAAGCATGAAGAGGCATCCGAACGCCTTCAGGGTGTTGGTGAGGAACATCACACGACCCTTCGGCATGCTGTCCGCGAAGATTCCGACGTAGGCCGCGAAAACGATGTAGCTAAGGGTGAAGCAGAGCCTTAGGAGCGGCGTCATCCAGCTCGGTTCGGAGAGCTCGGTGAGAAGCGCGATCGCCGCGATGAGGAGGGCATTGTCGGCAAGGCTTGAGAAAAACTGCGCAGAAAGAATCGTGTAAAAGCCTCGGTTCATTTTTCTCCTTTCCTATACCTGCGTTCAAGGCGAAGAGAGGGAGGATTGCCCGTCCCTCGGTCTTCACCCGCCCGATATGCGTACAAGGCTTTAGTTTATCGCGCGGGGGACCCCATTCGAACGCCATTTGTAATCGATTTGTGAAGCATCCTTCAAATTCATGCCTCTGCGATCCCGCAGGTGGTAGAGTGACACCCGGCTTTCCCGCATCCCTTCGGAACGGGTGAACAACGAACCAGTTGATAGAGAGATTTGAAGATGCCTCGTCCGATAGAACTGATTATTCATATGGACGCTCTCCGCCACAACACTGAAGTGATGCGCAGGGCGGCCGGCGATCGTTTCCTCTGGGTGGTTGCCAAGGCGAACGCCTACGGGCACGGCCTTGAGAATGCCGCAAAAGCCTTCAGCGAGGCAGACGGCATCGTGATCCTCGACATTTCCGACGCTCCGAGGCTCCGCGCGGCTGGCTGGAAAAAGCCGATCCTCATGATCGAGGGGTTCTTCGACCCGGAGGACATTCCGGTGCTTGAGAAGGCCCGTGCTGAAGTGCTGGTCCATTCGGAGCGGCTCCTCTCGATGCTTGAAGGCATGAAGGACCTCGACCTTGACGTCTGCATCGGGCTCAACACCGGAATGAGCCGCCTCGGATTCAGGCCCTCGGAAGCTGAGGCGGTCCGCGCGAGGCTTCATGCGATCCCCGGCGTCCGCTGCCACGGCGTCGTGACGCACTTTGCGAACGGCGACCCTTCCTATAAGGGTGACGGCCCTGCAACCGTCGCGAAGCAGCTCGCGCGCCTCGGGCGCCTCGCGGACGATCCCGAGGGTGCATGCCTTGGCGCGACCACGGCGATGCTTTTCCACCCGGAAGTAAAGGGGAACGCGGTCCGGGCCGGCATCGCGCTCTACGGGGTGAGCCCTGACAGCACGGTTTCCGAGGAAGCGCTTGGCATCATTCCCGCACAGACGCTGCGGGCGAAGATCATTGCGGTGCAGAATCTTGAGCCCGGCGAAGCGGTGAGCTACGGCTCGAAGTGGATCTCTGAGCGCCCAAGCCGTATCGGCATCATCGCCTGCGGCTACGCGGACGGGTATCCCCGCCCGATGCCGAATGGCTCCCCGGTGTGGGTCGAGGGGAAGATTTCCCCGACCGTCGGCCGTGTCTGCATGGACATGATGGCGGTCGACATCACGGACAACCCCGCGGCGAAGCTCGGAAGCTGGTGCGAACTCTGGGGGAAGCACCTTCCCGTGAACCGCGTCGCGGACCGTGTCGGAACAATCGGCTACGAGCTGATCTGCAGCGTCATGCCGCGCGTTCCCGTCCGCGTGGAGGACCCGGGGCAGTAGCCCGGGGCTTCGCCTCTCCCGAACTGACCTTCCCAGCAACCCCGCCGGCCCCATTCCCCCCGGGCCGGCCATCCCTACAGGACCAGCATGGCCAAAGCGAAAACCGTCTATGTCTGCAGCCAGTGCGGGAACAGCTTCCCGAAATGGATGGGCAAGTGCCCGAGCTGCGGGGCATGGAACACGCTTTCGGAATTCAAGGTGAACGACGGCTCCGCCGGCCGGTTCGGTTCCGAACGCCATCAGAACGCCGGGATCATCGAGGCGACCGAGGTGAAGGACCTCGCGAACGTCCAGGCCGAAGACCTGCCGAGGATCCTCACCGGGCTCCGCGAGTTCGACCGGGTGATGGGAGGAGGGCTTGTTCCCGGGGGCGTCTCGCTTCTTGGCGGCGACCCGGGGATCGGAAAGTCGACGCTGCTCCTTCAGGTGACGGCGAGGCTCGTCGCCCGCGGCCTCAGGACGCTTTACGTTTCGGGCGAGGAAAGCGCGGGGCAGGTCGCGATGCGGGCGAAGAGGCTCGAGCTCGCGCCTGACGGCATCCGCCTCATGAGCGAGATACAGCTTGAGAAAATCGAGCAGGTCATCGTTTCCGAAAAGCCCGACTTTGTCGTGATCGACTCGATCCAGACCATCTTTTCCGAGGAGCTCGACTCGGCCCCGGGTTCCGTTTCACAGGTGAGGGAATGCGCCGCCCGCCTCACGAGGCTCGCGAAGACATCCGGCACGACGCTCGTCTTCGTCGGGCACGTGACGAAGGAAGGATCGCTCGCGGGGCCGAGGGTCCTTGAGCACATCGTCGACACCGTGCTCTACTTCGAAGGAGACACGCACTCCAATTTCCGCCTGATCCGCGCCTTCAAGAACCGGTTCGGGGCGGTGAACGAACTCGGAGTCTTCGGGATGACGGACCGCGGGCTTCGGGGCGTCTCGAACCCCTCCGCGATCTTCCTCTCAGAATATCGGGAGAACGTCCCCGGGTCCGTGATCCTCGTCACGCAGGAAGGGACGCGGCCGCTCCTCGTAGAAATCCAGGCCCTCGTCGACGATTCGCATTCGCCTTCCCCGAGGCGCCTTTCCGTCGGGCTCGACCTGCAGAGGCTCTCGATGCTTCTCGCCGTGCTCCATCGGCACGCCGGGGTGAGCTGCTTCGATCAGGACGTCTTCGTGAACGCGGTAGGCGGGATGAAGCTTTCGGAACCGGCGACAGACCTCGCGGTGCTCCTTGCGATCATTTCCTCGATCCGCAACCGGGCTCTTCCGAAGGGACTCGTCGTTTTCGGGGAAATCGGCCTCGCGGGCGAAGTGAGGCCGGCGCCGCGCGGCCAGGAACGGCTGCGCGAGGCGGCGAAGCTCGGGTTCTCGACAGCGATCATCCCGAGGGCAAACCGTCCGCGGGAGCCCATCGAGGGACTGAAGATCATCCCGGTCGACAAACTGTCCGAGGCGGTCGACACCGTGCGGTCGCTGGAATAGGGCGGGTCGCCCCGGCCTCATTCCTTTTCCGAGCAAAGTTATACTCACCCAAACTCCGTAACGTTTTCCGGGAACACCGATGATTACTCTTAAGACGCTGCTTCCCGCGGGCTCGAAGCCCGCGCCTGTCCTTCTCGCGAGGCTTCCGAGGATTTTCCTTACGAGCGCGCAGCGGGAAGACCTGCCTGAAACCTTTGAGTCGGACGGCGAACAGTATGCCGTTGCTGAGAAGAACCTTCGCCCGCTCGAAGTCGACGACATTTTTCTGGACGACAAGGGAAGACTTATCGCGGTCGGGGCTGCTCCTGAGCGGGTGTTCCACGTCACGGGTGACCTTGACCTCCTTCGGCAGGCAGCCGTTGCCCTGATGATGCGCGGCACGCGTGTTTCCCAGACCGAGGACGGCTTCGGGATCGCGGCGGACGACGACCTGAAGCTCGCCTTCGACCAGATCGGCCTCGCCTGCACGGAGGTGACGGAGCCCTTCACTCCGGTTCCCCTCCCGAAACACCATCACGGATGCTGCTGTCACGACGATGACGAGTGCGGGTGCGGCTGTGGCCATCATCACCATGATGAGGACGAGTGCGGATGCGGCCATCATCACCACGACGAGGACGGCGACGAATGCTGCTGCGGCCACCATCACCACGATGAGGACGGAGAGGAGTGTTCCTGCGGGCATCATCATCACCATGATGAGGATGGCGACGAATGCTGCTGCGGCCACCATCACCACGACGAGGATGGCGACGAATGCTGCTGCGGCCATCATCACCATGATGAGGACGGAGAGGAGTGCTCCTGCGGGCATCATCATCACCACGACGAGGACGGCGACGAATGCTGCTGCGGCCATCATCATCACCACGACGAGGACGGCGAGGAATGCTGCTGCGGCCGCCATCACCATGACGAAGACGGTGGCGAATGCTGCTGCGGACACCATCATGGGGAAGGTGAAAAGGCCAGCAATTAGGCTTTTTCAAGCGGGGAAGGCTTCAGCAGCCTTCTCCCGGATAATGTAGAATCGCTCATTCTTGCGCGGGAATGGCGAAATTGGTAGACGCACCAGGTTTAGGTCCTGACGCCCGTTGAGGGCATGCCGGTTCAAGTCCGACTTCCCGCATACCGCTTGTTTGGAAAAGTTCCTTCCAGCCCGGTTCAGGATGGGAGCTGCCTCGTTGCGAACGCAGGCCCGGTTCCATCCTCCCAACGCAAAAGCCAGGGGCCTTTCGGCGCCCTGGCTTTTTTCCTTGGGTATTCCCTGTTCGATTACCAGCCGCAGCGGGGACCCATCATCATCTGGCCATATCCACATCCGGGAGCCGGCATCGGGCCGTAGCCACAGCCCGGCCCCATTCCCATGCCGCCGCGGTGGAAGCGGTGGTAGCCGTGCCCGAATTCATACCGCTCGAAAGTCGACTTCTGCTCGTCGGAAAGGGACTTGACGAAGTCACCACGGGCGGAAGCGAGGGCGGAGAGCTTGTCCGCGCGTTCCTTCGCGAAGGCTGCCCGCGCTTCAAGCGCCTGCTGCCTTGTCGTGATGTCCTTCGCGTTCTTCCAGGGGGTCATCGTCGCGAGATCCTTCCAGGCGGCAAACCAGCGGTCAAAGGCGGGCTTCTGGTCGGACGTGATCTTGAGTCCCTTCTCGACATGAGAGGAAACGGCGGAAAAATCAGCTTCGGCCATTGCCCTCGGACCGTATCCCATCCCCGGACCGCCTGCCGTATAGCAGGGCGGCATCTGTGCCGGACCCGCTGACGGATATGCCCAGGCGGCGCCTGCCGCAAGAATCCCCGCGATGCCGGCTGCCGCGAGGAAGAGTTTTGATGACTTCTTCATTGGTTCCCTCTTAGGTTGGAAAACGATGGTCTGCCTTCAGGTAGAAGTCTATTGGAGGATGGTGATAGGAAAAGTCGGCATTTGTAACCGAGAACTCAAATTTTTTTCAGCTTTTTTCCAGGACTGAAAACAGAAAAGGCGCAATCTGAAGCGTTGCGCCTTTTCGTTTGATAGTCAATTGCCTGAGCTTGTTGTTCTCAGGACCCGGTCGAACTTGTCTCTTCCGCCCTGCGGGCCGGTTTCCGCTCAAAGCCTTCCTGGATGGTGTCGAGGAAGGTTCTCAGCCAGTCGGCCCCGCCCATCCGCATGAACATGTCCTTCTGCTCAGGGGTGCAGCGGATGTGGATGATGATGTCCTTCGCATGCCCCGAAAGAGGGCGGCCGCGACGGCGCTTGGGGGGAGCTGCGTCCGGGATCTGGGTGTTGTTTTCAGTTTCTTCTTTCATTTTTAAGGGGACAGCTATAGTAATTGCTTGAATTCTAGACCAAAAAGAACAGAAGAAGAAGGTATTTCGCTGGTTATTCTTATATTTATTATTTATAATCAGTAGCTAAGGAAAATTTGTTGGTTATTTTTCCCGTTTGTTTTCAGAATGTCCCGGCCGGGCCAAAGAGCCCCGATGGTTCAATACGGCAGTCTGGAAGATATCAAAAGGGGGCGGGAAGCGCCCTCCTGAAAAATGGAACCGACCTCTAGCGGAGGGCAAAGCTCACGGCGAAAAGGGCCGCGATAACGCACATGGTCGGGTTGATTTCCTTCCAGCGCTTCGTGAGGACCTTGACGGCAATGTAGGAAATGAAGCCGATTCCAAGGCCGGTTGCAATGTTGAAGGTGAGCGGCATCGAGATCACGGTGAGGAACGCGGGGAGGGCGTCAGTGAAGTCGTCCCAGTTGATCGAGCTGAGCGAGCCCATCATCATCGCGCCGACGATCATCAGGGCGGCGGAAGTGGCGTATACCGGAACTAGCGCGAGAACAGGGGCGAGGAAGAGGGAAAGGGCGAAGAGGACCGCGACCGTGATGGCCGTGAGCCCGGTCCTGCCGCCGGCAGAGACGCCGGACACGCTTTCAAGGTACGTGGTCGCGGTGGTGCAGCCGAGAAGCCCCGAGCAGAGCGTTCCGACCGAGTCCGCGATAAGGGCGCGGTCGATCCCGCGGATCTTGCCGTCCTTGTCGATGTAGCCCGCCTTCGAGCAGACGCCGATCAGGGTGCCGAGGTTGTCGAAGAGGTCGATGAAGCAGAGCGTGAAAAGGACAACGACGAGCCCATGGCGGTAAAGGCCCGAGAAGTCGAGCTGGAAGAACGTGGCTGAGGGAAAGAGCCGGATCGGCTTCGCGAACTGCGCCGCGAGGTCGGGGAGGGGAGTCGCCCCAAAGGCGTATCCGATCACCGTGACCGCAGCCATGCCGATGATCATCGCACCCTTCACGCCCCGGGCGATCAGCGCGGCGATGATGATCACGGCGACGATCGAGAGCAGTACCTGCGGATCACCGAGGTTCCCGAGGGCAACGAATGAGGTCTTGTCCCCGACAATCAGCCCGCAGTTCTTCATTCCGATGAAGGCGATGAAGAACCCGATGCCCGCCGGAATCGCGGACTTCATCGACATCGGGACGGAGTTGATGATCAGCTGGCGGATCTTCGTGAACGTGAGGATCGAGAAGAGGATGCCGGAAATGAACACGGCGGCGAACCCCGCCTGCCAGCTGAACCCCATCGGACCGCAGACCATGAAGGAGAAGAAGGCCGTGATCCCGAGCCCCGGGGCGACCGCGACCGGGAAGTTCGCCCATAGCCCCATGATGAGGGTCGCGATGACGGTAATCCAGACAACAGACACGAACGCGTCCTCGAACGCGAGACCCGTGTGCACGAGCATTCCCGGCACGACGGCGAGGAGGTAGCACATGGTGACGAAGGTGGTGATGCCGGCGAGGATCTCGCGATTTACGCTGGAACCGGTGGCCTTGATGCCGAAAAGTTTGTTCAGGAACTCCATCTCTCGATGCCTTCTGGGTTGGTTTTCGTGTTTTCTGGAATTCTTTTCTCTCAGGGTGCCCTTTCCTAGCGGGCACGCCGCGTGAGAGCCATGCGCTGTCGGTTGTATTTCCCCCAGGAAATCCGTCCCGAAACAAGGGCTTCCTGGTTTTCCTTCACTTTGGGGTCGATCTTCGCTTCGGAAAGCCGCACGGCGTCCTCGTGTGCGTCCTGGCCCGAGGCGACCATGATCTTCCGGGTCTTCTCGTTGATCGCGTCTATCTGCGAGAAGACGCGCTTCGCTGCCTTCGCTTCGTCGGGCGTCACCGTGCTTTCGTCAGCCGCCTGCTCGTCCGTGAGGCTCGAGGCGATGCAGGGGGTCTTCCTGAAGTAGGGCTGGTTGTCCGGCTGTCCGCAAACCCGCAGCATGAGCCCCTTCACTTCCCGGAAACGCGCCGCGACGCCTTCAGCCGTCACGTTGCCGCCCCGGAACGGCTCCTCGAGCTGAAGGCTGTTGTCGCCCGGGTTCACCTGCGGCTCGCTGGTGCTGGTCGCTGACGGACTCTTCTGCGCCGCGGCTGGCGCCGGGGGAACCCTTACCGTCGCCCTGTCCGAATGAAGGAGGAATTCAGTGATGGGGTCTGCGGCAAAGGCAATGGTTCCGGTCAAGGCGGCTGCGGCCGCCGCGGCTGCTATCAAAACGTTTTTTCTCATGAAGGACGCCCCAGGAATCGCGGGGTAATGATAATTCCGAACCCGCCGGAATTGGCCTTGTACGTCTTCGGAGAGCGAGCAAAGGGGCAGGAAGACGGAGCAGGGGTGCGGCTGAGGGGAGGGAAGTGCCTCCGCAGGGGAGCTGAACCGTCGGGCAGGTCCTGGGAACCCTTTCAGGGAACAAGCCCTGCAGAACGGCTCCAGTTGAAATATAATGCGCGCTTTATGGGCTGGAACAGGCCGGGGGAAGGGCATTTTTACCTCCGGCAGACGTCTCAGGGAGGAGCCCGCGACCCCCTAGTGCCCGCTGGCTCCCGCAGTATTAACAACAAACCGGCGCATTGCCGTGCAGTTCTTGTCGGCAAAAGCCACTTTTCATAAAAGTAACAAACATGACCGAAAAAGCTGAAGAAGTGAAGACTGAAGAAACCAAGGCCCCTGCTGCCGAGGAGAAGAAGGAGGAGAGCACGGTTACCGCTCCGGTGAATCCCCTCGCGCGCTCCGTTGAGGTGTCGGTTTCTCAGGAAGCTGTCACCGCCGGGACGGAGTCCCGCCTGAAGGGCTACGCCCGCAAGGCCCGCATCGACGGTTTCCGCCGCGGCCATGTCCCGATGAACATCGTCCGCAGCATGTACGGCCAGGAAGCCTACGGCGAAGCGCTGAACGAGGAAATCGGCAAGGCGGTCGAGAAGGCGATCGAGGAAGGCAAGTACCGCGTCGCCGGCACCCCTGAAGTCGTCCCCGCTAAGGACATGCCGGCTGACGGCAAGGGCGACCTCAAGTTTGTTGCCAATTTCGAAGTGATCCCTGAAGTCGCCACGCCCGATTTCGCGAACCTCGCCCTCAAGCGCTACACCTGCGAAGTGACCGAGAAGGAAGTCACCGAGACGATCAACATCATGCGCAAGCAGCGCGCGACCTACAAGGAAGTCGACCGCGCTTCCCAGAAGGAAGACGAAGTCACCGTCGATTTCCAGGGCAAGCTTGACGGCAAGGAGTTCCAGGGTGGCTCCGCCACGGACTTCCCGTTCATCCTTGGCGCCGGACAGATGCTCCCCGAATTTGACGCCGCCGCCACCGGCCTGAAGAAGGGCGAGACGAAGGAGTTCAAGCTCCACTTCCCCGAGAACTACGGTGCGAAGGAACTCGCCGGCAAGGAAGCCGACTTCACCGTCACCGTGAAGAAGGTCTCCGAGCCTGTCCTCCCCGAGCTTGATGACGCGTTCGCGAAGTCCCTCGGCCTGAAGGGCGTCGACCAGCTGAAGAAGGAAGTCGAGGCGAACCTTCGCCGCGAGGTGAAGTCCCGCGTTTCCGCCCGCACGAAGGAAGGCGTCTTCAACGCCCTGATCGAGACTGCCAAGTTCGACCTTCCGCAGGTCATGGTCCGTGACGAGTCCGCCCGCATCGCGAACGAGTACCGCGAGACGCTCGCCGCCCGCGGCCTCGACGTGAAGAACATCCCGCCGGTCAACCCCGAGCTCTTCAAGCCGCAGGCTGAGCGTCGCGTCCGCCTCGGCCTCCTCGTCTCGAAGCTGATCGCCGACAACCAGATCAAGGCCGAGCCCGAGCAGGTTCGCGCGTTCGCGGCCGAGATGGCTTCCGCCTACGAGAAGCCCGAGGAAGTGACCGAGTGGTACCTGAAGGACAGCTCCCGCTATGGCGAGCTCTCCGCCGCCGTGATCGAGAACAACCTGATCGATTTCGTCCTCGGAAAGAGCAAGACCGAGGAAGAGGCGGTCGAGTTCAACAAGCTCATGGGCCGCAACGCCTAGGAACTTGCCTCCGGCCCCTTCCGAAGGGGCTGGGGATTTGTCCAATCTGTCTGGAGGAAACCGCTGTATGGCGATGAATGAGATTCGCGGCATGGGGCTCGTCCCCATGGTGATTGAGCAGAGCGGACGCGGCGAGCGTTCCTTTGACATCTACTCGAGGCTGCTCCGGGATCGTGTCGTGTTCCTCACCGGTCCCGTGACGGACGAGTCCGCGAACCTCGTCGTCGCACAGCTTCTCTTCCTCGAAAGCGAGAACCCGGAGAAGGACATCTCGCTCTACATCGACAGCCCCGGGGGCAGCGTCTACGCGGGCCTCGGGATCTACGACACGATCCAGTTCATCAAGCCTGACGTGAACACGATCTGCTTCGGCATGGCGGCGAGCATGGGAGCATTCCTCCTCGCCGCCGGCACGAAGGGCAAGCGCTACGCCCTTCCGAACTCCCGGATCATGATCCACCAGCCTTCTGGCGGATCTCAGGGCATGGCGAGCGACATCGAAATCCAGGCGAATGAAATCCTGTTCCTCAAGAAGCAGCTGAATTCGATCCTCGCGGAACGAACCGGCCAAAGCCTCGAAACCATTCAGCGCGACACCGACCGGGACAATTTCATGACCCCGAGGGAAGCGAAGGCCTACGGTCTCATCGACCACATCTTCGTGAAGCGCGGGGAGACCGACTAGCCGCCCTGCGGGGCTTGTCCTCGTCCGTACGGATCAGGCTTTTTTGCCACCAGCCCGGCGGGATCAATCCCTTCCGGGCTTTCTCTCTCTTTTCTGCAGTGCAGGCGGAGCAGTCCTCAGTTTTGTTGGAGTTCTAGATGACAGAAAATCGCTCTGGGAGCGAAAACCGCAGGTGCGTCTTCTGCGGCCGAAGCGAAGGCGAAGTGAAGCACCTCTTCGGAGGGAACGGCGTGTTTGTCTGCGACGACTGCACGCGGGAGCTTGCGTCTCTCCTTAAGGATGCCGAGAAGGGCACTTCAGCAGGGGAAAGCACGCCTGAGGGAGGCCCCGTGGCGGACGCGGAAAAAGAGAAGCCCGACGAGAAGCCAATTCCTGCTCCGAAGGAAATCTACGGCCTTCTCAGCGACTACGTGATCGGCCAGGAGCAGGCGAAGAAAGTTCTCTCTGTCGCAGTCCACAACCACTATCTGCGGCTTCGCAACCAGGCCGACGCGGACCGGACTGTCGAGTTACAGAAGAGCAACATCCTCCTCGTCGGTCCTACAGGCTCCGGGAAGACGCTCCTCGCGCAGACGCTCGCGAAAGCTCTTGACGTCCCGTTCGCGATCGCAGACGCGACGACCCTTACCGAAGCGGGATACGTGGGCGAAGACGTTGAGAACATCATTTCAAAGCTTCTCCAGGCTGCTGACGGCGACGTGGAGAAGGCACAGAAAGGCATCGTCTACCTCGACGAAATCGACAAGATCGCCCGCAAGAGCGAGAACCCGTCGATCACCCGCGACGTGTCGGGCGAAGGCGTGCAGCAGGCGCTCCTGAAGCTTGTCGAGGGAACGGTCGCGAACGTCCCGGCGCAGGGCGGCAGGAAGAACCCAGGCAAGCAGATGATCGCGGTCGATACGACGAACATCCTCTTCATCTGCGGCGGCGCATTCGACGGGCTTGAGAAGGTCGTTCGCAACAGGACCGAGAAGAGCGGCGGAATCGGTTTCGGGGCCGAGGTGAAGAGCAGGAAGGAAGAGCCGATCACAAAGGTCCTGAAGCAGGTCGAGGCGGAGGATCTCGTCCGCTACGGGCTGATCCCGGAGCTTGTCGGAAGGCTCCCCGTCGTCGCGGTGCTTTCGGAACTCGACGAGACGGCGCTCATCTCCATTCTCACGGAGCCGAAGAACGCGCTAGTCCGCCAGTACCAGGCGCTCTTCGAAGCCGAGGGCGTAGAGCTCGAGTTCACGAAGGAATCGCTTCAGGCGATCGCCCGCCGCGCGATGAAGCGAAAGACCGGTGCCCGCGGCCTCCGCTCGATCGTGGAGGGGATCCTGATCGACACGATGTTCGAAATCCCCTCGAGGACCGACGTCGCGCGAGTCGTGGTCGGAAGGGAATCGATAGAGGAAGGCGCGGCTCCGCGCCTCGTCCTGAAGGAATAGCGCCTTATCCTCTGAGGCCTCAGGCCGGGAATCCTTCTTCGCTAGAATCAGTTCCCGGCTTCAATCCCGTACGGGCGGTTTTTCGCAACGCCGCTCTCCTGACGGGAACACGGGATTCTTTCCTTGAAATCCGCCCTGGCAGCCCCCATATAACGGTTATGGACTGCCTTGCGCTTTCCCTTCTGCCGACCACTGGCTGAAGGTCCGGGCAGTTTCGATATTTTTGGGAACGAACTGAATGACTGAAAAAACGCAAAACACCGCTCTTGAAGTGCTTCCGCTTCTCCCGCTTCGCGACATCGTGGTGTTCCCGCGTATGGTGATCACGCTCTTCATGGGTCGCGCGAAGTCGATCCGCGCCGCTGAAGTCGCGATGAGCCACGACAAGAGGATTCTTCTTGTGGCGCAGAAGGACGGCCAGATTGACGACCCCGCCTCGGAGGACATCTTCAAGGTGGGCTGCGTCGGCACCATTCTCCAGATGCTCCGGCTTCCCGACCAGACGGTGAAGATCCTTGTCGAGGGAAAGGAACGGGTGAATGTCGAGAGCGTCCGGGAGTCGGACGGCTATCTCACCGCGACCGCTTCCCTCAGGCCGCTCGAAGAGTCCTCGGGGTCCGAGACGGAAGCACTCCGGCGCGCCGTGATTGAGGCGTTTTCCGCGTACGCGAAGCTTAACCCGAAGATCCCGGAGGACCTTGCGTCGAACGTCGCCCAGATGACGGACGCCGCGAGGCTCGCGGACGTCGTCGCGCAGCAGCTCCCCGTCAAGGTCGCCTCAAAGCAGAAGCTCCTCGAGTCCGACAACCTGAACGGCACGCTTACCGAACTGCTGAAGCTCCTAGGCGGCGAGACAGAGATCCAGAAGATCGAGAAGAAGATCCACGGCCGCGTGAAGGAGCAGATGGAGAAGAACCAGCGCGACTACTACCTGAACGAGCAGATGAAGGCGATCCAGAAGGAGCTCGGCCAGAAGGACGACGACGCGGACGACCTTGAGGAGTACGAGAAGAAGATCCGTGACGCGAAGATGAGCAAGGAAGCCGAGGACAAGGCATTCAGCGAACTGAAAAAGCTTCGCCAGATGAGCCCGATGTCCGCCGAGGCGACCGTTGTCCGCGCGTACCTCGACACCCTGATCGACCTCCCCTGGTCGAAGAAGACCCGGGTTGCGTCCAACATCCCGCGCGCGAAGAAGATCCTCGACGAGGACCACTACGGGCTCGAGAAGGTGAAGGAGCGCATCCTCGAATACCTCGCCGTACAGTCCCGCGTGAACAAGGTGAAGGCGCCGATCCTCTGCCTCGTCGGGGCCCCTGGCGTCGGGAAGACTTCGCTCGGTGAGTCGATTGCCCGGGCGACGGGAAGGAAGTTCACCCGGCTAGCGCTCGGCGGCGTCCATGACGAAGCCGAGATTCGCGGCCACCGCCGGACCTACGTCGGCTCGATGCCCGGAAAGATCCTGCAGAACCTGATCAAGGTCGGCGTGCGGAATCCGCTTTTCCTGCTTGACGAAGTGGACAAGATGGGAATGGACTACAGGGGCGACCCTGCGAGCGCGCTGCTCGAGGTCCTCGATCCCGAGCAGAACAATAAGTTCGAGGACCATTACGCGGAGCTGCCGTTCGACCTTTCCGACATCCTCTTCGTTGCGACCTCGAACTCGTACAACATTCCCCCGGCGCTTCTCGACCGCATGGAGGTGATCAGCCTCTCCGGCTACACGGAGGACGAGAAGGTCCATATCGCCGAGCAACACCTCATCCCGAAGCAGATGCGGCTGAACGGCGTGAGGAAGGGCGAGCTTGTGATCGACCGCTCGGCGATCGTGGCAATCATCCGCTACTACACTCGCGAAGCCGGCGTCCGCAGCCTCGAGCGCGAAATCAGCAAGATCTGCCGCAAGGTCGTGATGGCTGTCCTCCTCCACAAGGGCAAGGCCGGGAAGACCGTTTCCGTCACCGACCAGAACATCGGCGACTACCTCGGCGTGAAGAAGTTCACCTTCGGCGTCGCCCTGAAGAAGCCGATGGTGGGCCAGGTGAACGGTCTCGCGTGGACCGAGGTCGGCGGCGACCTGCTTTCGATCGAGGCGGCGGCGTTCCCGGGTAAGGGCATCGTGCAGCGCACCGGAAGCCTCGGCGACGTGATGAAGGAGTCTGTCGAAGCCGCCCGGTCCGTCGTGCGCGAACGGGCCGAGGCGCTTGGGATCAAGCCGGAGACCTTCGGCAACACCGACCTCCACCTGCACTTCCCCGAGGGGGCGACTCCGAAGGACGGGCCGTCCGCCGGCGGCGCAATCACGACAGCGATCGTTTCCGCCCTGACTCGAATCCCTGTGAGGCCTGACGTCGCGATGACGGGCGAAATCACGCTGCGAGGCGAAATCCTCGAAATCGGCGGCCTGAAGGAGAAGCTTCTCGCGGCACTCCGCGGCGGGATCCGGAAGGTGCTGATCCCCGAGGACAACGTGAAGGACCTCGCGGAAATTCCGCAGAACGTGAAGGAAGGCCTTGAAATCGTCCCGGTCCGCTGGATCGAGCAGGTTCTCGAGAACGCGCTTGTCCGCCAGCCTGTCCCGCTCCCCAAGGAGGAAAAGCCCGAGTCCCTCCTTCCCGTGAAGCAGGATGAGGCAGGTGCTTCCGAGATCGTCGCGCACTGAACCGGTACGGCGCAGTGATGAAAATTTGACGGGAGTCAAGGCTTTTGGCTCCCGTTTTTTTACAGTCCTGCGGCCGCCGTTTTTCCTTTGATTTTCGCGGACCCATCGCTAAAATCTTCCTATCCCCTTAGTAGGACAGCGGCCAGTTTTCCCCTGAGAGCCCTGCCCATTTTTTTATATAGCAAAAGGATCACGAAATGAACAAGTCTGAACTCGTTGAGCTCATCGCCGAAAAGGCTGACATTTCCAAGGCGAAGGCCGCCCTCGCTGTCGAAGCCTTCACGGCTGGCGTCACCGACGCCCTCTCGAAGGGCGAGGAAGTCGCTCTCGTCGGCTTCGGCACCTTCACGACCGCGAAGCGCGCCGCCCGCAAGGGCCGCAATCCTGCCACGGGGAAGGAGATCACGATCAAGGCGACGACTCTTCCGAAGTTCCGTCCTGGCAAGGCTCTCAAGGATGCTGTAAAATAATTTTTCTTGTTTGCCGCACCTGACCCGCAAAGAGGGTAAGCGCGGCTGAGCGAGGGCACTTAGCTCAGTTGGTAGAGCAACGCCTTTACACGGCGTGGGTCAGGAGTTCGAGCCTCTTAGTGCCCACCACTATCCGAGGCTGCAGGATTTGGTCCTGCAGCCTTTTTTCTTTTCCCGCCCGTGGCAATTGGATCAGTCGAAACCCCGTGCAGCCGTTTAGCGAAAGTCCAGGTTCTTTTCACGAAGGCCGCACAAAGTCCGGGATATGATTCACATTGCCTCGAAAAACCGGACACGCTTCCCAGATTCCCAATGCTTGAAGCCCTGCTTGAAAACCTGAACTACGGAACAATCTTCTTCCTGATGCTGCTTGAAAGCACCATCGTTCCGGTGCCGTCCGAACTCGTCGTCGCGCCGGCCGCCTACCACGCCGCTGCCGGGAGCCTGAGCTTCTGGCTCGTGGTCCTCATGGCGACTGCCGGGGCCTGCGTCGGCGCCTCCATCAATTACCTCGCCGGGAAATATGTCGGCCGCGTCGCGATCTACCGGTTTGCCGAAAGCCGCCTCGGACGGATGTGCCTCCTCAGCGAGTCGAAGATCAGGAAGAGCGAGCAGTACTTCAACGACCACGGAATGGCGGCGACGATTACGGGAAGGCTCATCCCCGGGATCCGCCACCTCATCTCCATCCCGGCCGGGATGGCCGTCATGAACTACCCGCGCTTCCTCCTCTATACCGCGATCGGCGCAGGCACCTGGCACACGATCCTCGCTTCCCTCGGGTACTACCTCCACAGCTTCGTGCCGGAATCCGAGCTTTCCGCGAAAGTCGAGGAGTACGGCCACATGATCACGATCGGGATCGTCATCGTTGTCGCGGCCGCGCTTGCAGCTGCGATCGCTGTGACCGTGGTTCGCCGCCGCTCGAAGCATTCCGCTGCCCAGGATTCCGTAAACGGGAACTGAGGAAGAGGACCGGCAGGGACCCAAAATTTTCTCCATGGAGTGATGATCAAATGACGACCGCCGCCATCTTCTGCTCATCGTCTGAAAAAGTCGATCCCGCGTTCCTCGAGGAAGCGAGGAAGATCGGCCGGGCACTGGGGGAAGCGGGAATAGGGCTCGTGTTCGGGGGCACGAACTTCGGGATGATGCGGGAGGTCGCCTCAGGCGCCCGCGACTCAGGCGGCAAGGTGACGGGATACGTTCCGGAACTTTTCCGGGGAAGCGGCCGGATCTACCCGAATCTCGACCGGACGGTCTTCTGCCGTGACCTCTCAGACCGGAAGGCCGGGATGATCGGGGAGGCCGACGTCCTTGTCGCTCTTCCCGGCGGAATCGGAACGCTTGACGAAGCGTTCTCCGCGATGGCGGGGCACGTCCTCGGCTACCACCGGAAAAAAATCATCTTCTACGACTTCAGGGGATTCTGGACCCCGCTTATCTCGTTCCTTAAGGAAGTGGACCGGCAGGGTTTTGTGAAGCAGCAGGGGAGGGAGAGCTGGCTTGTCGCCGATTCTCCTGAAGGACTTGTCAGGCTGATTGCCACGGAAACTGCTTCCAAATAAGAAAAAGCCCTCCGGGAACAGCTCCCGCGAGGGCTCTCTTGCGCCTGCTGGCTGTTCTTTCGATCAGCGACGGCGATGCTGCTGGGTGCGGCCAGGGGCAGGGGCGGCCGGCGCACGGCCTTCGATGAAGCGGAACGTGATCCGGCCCTTGGAAAGGTCATACGGGGAAAGCTCAAGGGAAATCTTGTCGCCCGCCAGGATGCGGATATGGTTCTTGCGCATCTTTCCGCTCGTGTAGGCGATGAGTTCGTGCCCGTTGTCAAGCTTCACGCGATAGCGGGAATCAGGCAGGACTTCGAGAACCTGCCCGGCCATTTCTATAAGGTCTTCCTTTGCCATGATTTGATTCAGAACCACAGGCACCTCCTCCCTTCTATCCGATTCAGGTTCGTTTTCTGAAGGGGATACCAGGCGGGTTCTGCAGATACTGTCTTCCTTTCCTTCTGCGGTAACGTAGAGTTTCTAATTCTAGCCGAATTTGAGTGTTTGTCATCAGTTCAGAGGCCAGGAAACAGCATTTCGACACCGGGCTTCGGGTAATTGTGGAAAAAGCGGACGGCCTTTTCATTCCTGGGGTTCCGGAGAGGCATTCTTTCGGTGCAGGACGGGCCCGCCCGTCTCACAGAAAAGCGTATGCTCGGATTGTTTTTCCTTTCCCGTTTCCAGGCAACGCGATGAGAGCACCAGCGAACGCAGAAATCTTCGAGAACCTTTCCCCGGGGAAGGCCGTTCTCACGCTCGCCATCCCGACGATCATCGCGCAGCTGATCACGGTTCTTTATTCGGTTGCAGACATCTTCTACGTCGGGCAGCTCGGTGACCCGGAACAGGTGGCGGGAGTGAGGCTCGCGTTTCCGCCCTTCCTTTTCCTCACGGGCATCGCGAACCTTTTCGGAATCGGTGCGGCGTCAGCAATCGGCCGGGCACTCGGCGTGCGGAACTTCGAAAAGGCGAGGGGGTGCGCCGCGTTCGCCTTCTGGGGCGGCTGCGCCATTGCGCTTGCGTACGCAGCTGCGGTATGGATCAGCAGGGGGACGCTCCTTCCCTTCCTCGGCACGAGGGAAGGGAACTACGGCTACACGGCCTGCTATCTCTTCTGGACCGTTCTAGCGGGAAGCGTTCCGATGGTCGCGTCTACCATCCTTTCGCATCTCCTCAGGTCAGAGGGTCACGCGAAGGTCGCGGGCCGGGGACTCGCGATCGGGGGCGTCGCAAACATCCTCATCGCGCCGGTTTTCATATTCCTTCTCGGGCTCGAGATCAGGGGGGCCGCGATCGCGGTCCTGATCTCCAACATCATTTCCCTCGCGTACCTCTACTTCTCTTCCCGAAGGCTCGGCAGCCGGACTGTCGTCAACATTCTCCCCGCAGCCGCCCAAAACGGTTCCAGGTACGCTGGCGAAATCCTTTCCGTCGGCGTCGCTTCCTTCGTGATGCTCACGATGGCGACGGTTTCAAACGCTGCCCTCAACATGCTTGCCGCAGGGTACGGCAGCGAGGCGGTCGCCGGGCTCGGGATCGCGAAGCAGATCGACCAGCTCGTGTTCTCCTGCTCGATCGGGCTCGCTCAAGGGGCGCTTCCGCTCATCGCCTACAACTTCTCCTCCGGAAACCACGATCGCCTGAGGAAGGTCGTCCGATCCGCCTTGCTCGGAGGAATCGCATTCTCGTCCGCCGCGACCGTGCTCCTCATCGTCTTCTCGTACCCGGTCACCCGGGCCTTCATCGCGGAAGAAGCAACGGCCTCCTACGCCTCGATCTTCGTGCGGCTCATTGCGCTCGCGTGCCCGCTCTCCATCATCGGGCAGCTCTGCGTCGCCGGGTTCCAGGGCTGCGGCGCGAAGTGGCGCCCTCTTATCATCGCCTTCCTGAGGAAGGGGACGCTCGACACCCCGTTCATGATCCTCTTCTCGTATCTCTTCGGCGTCTTCGGAATTGCCCTTGCGGTTCCGGTTTCCGAATTCATCGCGTCCGCAATGGCGCTCGCCCTTTTCCTTCCCTTCCTCCGGTCGCTTTCCGGAAAGGCGAAGGAATAGGGCATGCAGTTTTCGCCAGCCCAAGCTTCACTTGCTTGGATTGACCGGATGCCAGCCGCCGGAGCCAGATGAAAAAGAAAGAAGCCCGCGCGGTGACATCGCCATGAAGATCGGGCAATGGACTAAACTCGTGGCTCCCCTGTTATCCGGATTTCTCTCCCATGCAGCAGTCACTGTGGGCCCTCGCGGCCGCTGCGAGCTTTTCCTTGATGGCCGTGATCGTGAAACTTTCCTCGGGCGAATTCGATCCGCTCGAGCTTGTCTTCTACCGGTCCCTTTTCGGCATCGCGTCAATTGTCTCCTTCGTTAAGGCAGAGAAGCTGACTCTCCGGACGAAGTACCTGAAGCACCACTTCATCCGGTCGTTCCTCGGCGTCCTTTCCGTCGCGATCTGGTTCTTCACACTGCGGGAGATGACGTTCGGGACGAACATGACGCTCATCTATACGACGCCGATCTTCATGGCGGCGAACTTCGTGCTCCTCGCCTTCATGCACCGCGAAAAGGCCCCGTGGGTCATGGTGATCTCTATCATCACCGGCTTCATCGGAATCACGATGATGCTGAAGCCCGAATTCCACGAGAAGGACTTCGTCCCGGGGCTTCTCTGCCTCCTTGTTTCCTTCATCGATCTCCTCGTCTACTGGCAGATGAAGCGGATGGGGCGGCTCGGGGAGCCGAGCTGGAGGATCGTCTTCTACTTCTGCGTCCTCGGAGCCCTTTTCGCTTTCGCAGGGCAGTACGTCTTCGCGGACGGCTTCTACATGCCGAGCAGCCGCGGCTTCGCCTGCATCGTCGGCATCGGAATCCTCGCGACGCTCGGGCAGCTCTGCACGACGCGCGCCTACGCGTACGGGAACCTCCTCCTTTCCTCCTGCCTCGGGTTCTCAGCGATTCCCTTCTCGGCGGTCTTCGGGTGGCTGATCTTCGATGACGCGATCAGCGCGAACTCGGTCGCCGCGATGCTGATCATCCTCACCTCCGGCATGACCGCCGCGGTCTATACGAAGAAGATGGAAGCGAGAATTTCCGCACAACCGTCAGGGAAAGGATCCTGAGGAGAAAAAATGAAGGCAACGACGATCGAAGGCTTTTCGAAGAATCCGGAGCTCGCGCTCCTCGACGCTTCGCTTTCAGGAGACCCGCTTCTCGTGGTCGGAGCGAAGGCGGGGCCCTACGTACTGGTGACGCTGGACGAATACAACCGCCTGAAGGGCGAAGCGTACAGCCGGTCGAATGCCGGTGAAGCCGGTTCGGGGAAGGGCGGCGTGGAAGAAGGAAGAGACCGGTAAGCGGAATAGGCCCATCGGCAAAAAGATAGGAAAATCCCCGCTCAAGCCGATGAACCGGGGCCGGGGCGGGGATCTTGAGGCAATTTCAGCCGTTGCTCCCGGAACAAGGCCTGGGAGCCGGTCGGCTTTCTACCACGCCGGAATCGTCGTGTCGCCGAAGCGCTTCTGGATGAAGGACTTGACGTTCGGGGAGTGATATGCCTTGATGAGGGTGCTCACCCAGGGCTTGTTCTTGTCTGCCGTGCGAACGACGATCACGTTCGCGTAGGCGGAGGACTTCGCGTCCTCGACGAGGATTCCCTGCTTCTTGATGCTGAGTCCTGCCGGAATGGCGAAAGTGCTGTTCACGGCAGCGCAGGCGACGTCAGGGAGGGAACGCGGAAGCTGCGGCGCCTCGAGTTCGACAAACTTGAACTTCTTCGGGTTCGACTTGATGTCGATCGGGGTCGCCTGGAGGCCGGCCTTCGGGTTCAGCTTGATCAGGCCTTCGTGCTCGAGGATGAGGAGGGCGCGCCCCTCGTTCGTCGCGTCGTTCGGGATCGCGATCTTGGAGCCGGCAGGCAGGTCCTTGATGCTCTTGTAGCCCTTGTTGGTGAAGAAGACGAGCGGAGCAACGATCGTCTTCGCGACGCTCTCGATCTTGTAGTGGCGGTCCTTCACCATGCGGTCGAGGTAGGGCTGGTGCTGGAAGCTGTTCGCGTCGATGTCGCCGGAGTCGAGGGCGACGTTCGGAGCGATGTAGTCGCTGAATTCAACGATCTTGATCTCGAGTCCGAGCTTCGCGGCGTTCTTCTTCACGACTTCCATGATCTCGGCCTGGGAGCCGGGATTGACGCCCACGCGGATGACCTGCCCGGCGGCTGAAGCCGGGACGGAAACGAGGGATGCAGATGCGATGGCGGCCGCTGCAGCAGCCGTGAGCAAAGTCCTGCGATTCAGCATGTGTGTTTTCTCCGAAATGTATCCGAAAAATCCAGACAGACGCTTGTAAAAGAATCTGGCGCGTCCGCTGGAAGTGATTTTATATTAGGCAGAACACCCCGGAAGGGCGAATTCCGCCCTGCATGCGGTATTACCTGCGGCGAGGGAGGATGACGAAGCCGCTGGCAGGCCCTAGGTAGAAACCGGTAGAATAAAAGAAGTGTGCGGTCCCCAGGACCACGTGCGTCCCGGCCACTGCGGCCATTCCCATCCATTCGGTTCGTTATGAAGATCCTTCTCCCTGTCGACGGAAGCGAATACAGCCGGTCAGCAGTTGATTTTGTCGCAACGAGGGTTTCGCTCCTCGGGAAAAAGCCCGAGATGGAGCTTCTCAACGTGCAGCCAGAGGAAAGCTTCTGGTCGAAGCTTGTCAGCCGGGGGAAGGGAGGGGAGGAGACCCACGACTCGAAGAGCATCTTCCGCTATGTCGAGAACGCGTTCGGCGCGCACGGGCTCGGGCTCCGGAAGAAGGTTCTCAGGGGAAAGCCCGCTGAAGCGATTGCGGAAGAGTGCCGGAGGTTTGGCGCGGACCTGATCATCATGGGGTCCCGGGGCCTTTCTCCCTACCAGGGACTCTTCATGGGCTCGGTTTCCACCGGTGTGATCGCAAGGACTTCGACCCCGGTCCTTCTCCTCCGTGGGGGAGAACCCCCGGCGGGCGAGAAGCTCACGGTCGGAATCGCGATCGACGGGACGGATTACGGTGCGGAGGCCGCGAGGTACGTTGCCGACAACATCGACCTTTTCGGATCGGTCTCGCTGTTCGTCGCGATTTACGTCGTGACCCGGCAGGTTGAGGAAAGCTTCTCGGTCGCCGCCGCCTGCGACGGAACGCAGCTCACGAAGGAGGATTACGAGAGACTCTCGCGCCTCGCGCTCGAAAAGGCGATGCAGCCGATCCGGAAGATCCTCGAAGAAGCCGGAATAACCGCGCGCGAAGTAGTGCTTCGCGGAGACCCGAGGGACGAAATCCCGAAGTACGCCGAAAAGCACCGCGTCGACCTCGTCGTCATGGGCTCCCACGGCTACGACAACTTCGACGCCGCCGTAAGGGGGTCGGTCGCGATGGCGGTCGCGTCCGAGGGCGAAGTGCCGCTCCTCCTCGTGCAGAAGGAAGAGCCGGAGGTTGCGGGGCACTAAAGCCCTTGCTCCCCCCCGGCCCCGGGGAGGCCCTTACTTTTCCCCGAGCCCCGTCCAGCCGCCGCCGATCGACTTCACGAGCTCGACGCTGTTCACAAGCGCCTCGGCCTGGAGGGAAATGAGGCTCTGCTCATTTGAAAGCCGTGTCGCCTCAGTCGAGGCGGCTTCTGTGTAGTCGATCATTCCCTCGCGGTACTGGCTCATCTTCACCGCAGCGGAATCCTCAGCCGCGCGAAGCGAATTCCTCGTGTGGACAATGCGGTTCGCGATCGCCTTCTGGTCCGAGAGAGCGTCCTCGACCTGCTGGAACGCCTCGAGCACGGTCTCGCGGTACTTCGCGATCGCTTCGCCGTAGGAGGCCTTCGCCGATTCGACCTTCGCCCGGGTGCTCCCCGCGTCGAACACCATTTGGGCCGCGGAAGCACCGATCGACCAGATGAGGGTGTCCGCGCTGAAGAGGCTCCCGAAGCTTCCGCCGGAATAGCCGCCGCTCGCTGAGAGCGAAATGTCGGGATAGTACCCCGCGATCGCGACCCCGATCTCCTCGTTCGCCGCGGCGACGGACCGTTCGGCGGAGGCGACGTCGGGGCGCCGCTCGAGAAGGGCGCTCGGGAGGATCCCGGGCACTTCAGGCACTGCCGGAAGCGAAGATGCAGACGCGAGAAGCGTGAGGCCTGAGGGGGCGCGGCCGAGGAGCACTGCCACAGCGTGCTCGTACTTCGCTCGCTGCCCGACAAGATCCGCCCGGCTCGACTCCGCGGAGTAGAGCGCCTGCTCGGCCTGCGAGAGGTCGGACTTCACGATGAGCCCCGCCACGTACTTGTTCCGCATCGACTCGACGTTCTTCCGGTACACCCCGATCGTCTTCCCGAGAGACGCGATCCTCGCGTCAAGCCCCCGGATCGTGAAGTAGTCCTCGGCGAGTGCCGCTTCGGCCGAGAGCCTCGCGTTCACGAGGTCCGCGCGGGAGGCTTCTGCCGATGCCTCCCTTCCGGTCCTGGTCCTGCGGAGCTTCCCCCAGAGGTCCAGGTCCCAGGAGACGCCCCCCTGCACCGTGACGGAGTTCGAGGTCTTCCTGCTTCGCCTTGACCTCGAGGGATCGGCTCCCGCCGTGACGCTCGGGTAAAGCGCGGAACCCGCCTCTGCCGCGAGCGCCTGCGCCTGGAGGAAGCGCTGCGCGTACTGCTCGATGTTCTGGTTATTGAGAACGACCTCTGACTCGAGAGCGTCAAGCTGGGGGTCTGAGTAGATCGTCCACCATTTCCCCTTCAGGGCGCCGTCCTGAGGGGACGCCACCTTCCAGCCTGCAGGCGCTTCCTTGAATCCGGAAGGGATTTCAGCCGACGCGGGCATGGGTTCGGGCTTCCTATAGTCCGGGCCGACCGCGCAGCCCGAAAGGGTAGCGGCTGCACCCGCGAGGAAAAGGATCGCGGTCCTTCGCGAGAGGCGGAATGCCGGCTGGTCAAACGGTTGTCTTTCTTTTTCCATGGTGTTCACTTCCTACTTCCCCGCGCCGCGGACGACGTCTGCCGCCCCGGCCCTGAATACACTGTGCCAGCCCCGCTTCACCCAGGAGCCGAACCGGTCGAGATAGACGTAGACGACGGGCGTCGTGTAGAGCGTCAGGACCTGGCTCACGAGAAGCCCGCCACAGATCGCGATGCCGAGCGGACGGTGGAGCGAAGCGTTGCTCCCTGTCTGGATGATGAGCGGAATCGCGCCGAAGAACGCCGCGCAGGAGGTCATCAGGATCGGGCGGAACCGCTTCCTGCACGCTTCGACGATTGCGTCCTCCGCGGTACGCCCCTCCTTCTCGGCCACGATCGCGAAGTCCACCATCAGGATCGCGTTCTTCTTCACGATTCCGATGAGAAGCAGGATCCCGATCAGCGCGATCACGGTGAGCGGAGTCCCGGTGAGCCCCATGAGGAGAAGGGCGCCGATGCCGGCGGAGGGCAGGGTCGAAATGATGGTGATCGGGTGGATCCAGCTTTCGTAAAGGATTCCGAGGAGGATGTAGATCACGGCGATCGCGGCGCCGATGAGAAGCGGAATCTGCCCGAGGAGCTTCTCGAACGTTCCCGCTGTTCCCTGCATGCTTCCGTGAACGGAATCGGGAACGCCAAGCGACGTCATCGCCCGCTCGATCGATTCCTTCGCCTTGTCGAGCGACACGCCGTCTGCAAGGTTGAACGCGATCGTCGTGGTCGCGGTCTGGCCCTGGTGCCGGACGGAGAGCGGCGCGGTCGAGTAGGAGAGCGTCGCGAAGTCCGAAACCGGCACCTGCTTCCCGTCAGGGGTCACGACGTGAAGCCTCGTGAGCACCGCAGGATCCTGCGTCCAGGCGTTGTCGAGGCCAATCACCGCATAGTACTGGTTCAGCATCTGGTACTGGGTCGCGATCTGGCGCTGCGAGAAGGCGTTGTTCAGGAACGTGTCGATGTCGTCCGCGTCAAGCCCGTAGCGCTTCGCGGCATCGCGGTCGATGTTCACCTTCACTTCCATGCCGCCGGTCTCGGAGTCGGTGTCAACGCTCGTAAGCTCCGGAAGAGCGGCGAACGCCTTCTTCACCTTCCCGCTCCAGGCGCGGAGGGTCTCAAGGTCATCGCACTGGAGGCTGTATTGGTAAGTCGCGTTCGCGGAGCGGCCGCCAACGCGCAGATCCTGCGCAGGCATGAGGAAGAGCGACGTTCCGGGGTAGTTCCTGAATTGGGCGAAAAGCCGGTTCGAAACCTGCATCGCGGTTTCGGTCCGCCCTTCGCCTAACGGCTTCAGGGCGATGAAGAACTGTCCCGAATTCCTGGAACCAAAGCCGCTTCCGCCAGTCGAGGCGAGCACGTACTTCACGGCGGGATCCTTCTCAAGGATCGCGCTGATTCGGCGGAGCCGCGGCTCCATCGCGTTGAAGCTCGTCTGCTGGTCGCTTCGCGCCATGCCGAAGAGCATCCCGGTGTCCTGGTCCGGGAAGAGCCCCTTGTCGATCGTCGCGTAGAGGAAGACGTTCCCGGCAATTGTGAGCCCGAGGATCACCATCGTGAGGAACTTGTGGCGCATGACGACCGTGAGGCTCGAGACGTAACCTTCCCGCAGTTTCCTCAAGGCTCCGGAAACAAGGTCGAGGATCCGCGTCTGGGGCCAGGGCTTCCCGTTCGGCATCCTCCCCGGAGGAGTCTCGTTGGGGAGGAGAAGCCTGCTGCAGAGCATCGGGGTGAGGGTGAGGGAAACGAACATCGAGATCGCGAGCGCAACGGAGAGCGTCACCGCGAACTCGCGGAAAAGCCGCCCGACGATCCCTCCCATGAAAAGAAGCGGAATGAAGACCGCGATGAGGGAAGATGTCATCGAGAGGACCGTGAACCCGATCTCACGGCTTCCCTTCATGGCGGCCTCCATCGGGGTGAGGCCGCTCTCGATATGCCGGCTGATGTTTTCGACCACCACGATCGCGTCGTCCACGACAAATCCCGTGCAGATGATGAGGGCCATCATGGAGAGCGCGTCGAGGCTGTAACCGAGGAAGTACATGGCGGCGAACGTCCCGACGAGCGAAATCGGCAGTGCGACCGCTGGAATGAGCGTCGCGTGGCCCCGCCTGAGGAAGACGTAGACCACGACGATCACGAGGAGGATCGAGAAGAGAAGGGTCTTCTCGGTCTCGGTCAGCGCGTCACGGACGGTAGACGACCGGTCGATCGCGAGCGTGAGCTTTGTCCCGCTCGGGAGCATTTCGTTCAGCGTGGGCATCAGCGCCTTGACGGCGTTGATCGTCTCCAGCATGTTCGCGCCCGCCTGCCGCGTGATCGAGATCGAGACCGACGGAACCGAATTGAAGTAGCCCGCGGAATACTGGTTCTGCACCGAGTCGTAGACCGAGGCGACGTCGGAAAGGTGGACAGGGAGGCCGTTCCGGTAGGCGACGATCACCTTCCGGTATTCGCTCGCTCGGGTGAGCTGCCCGTTCGCCTCGATCCACCACGAGTGCTTCTCGCCGGATACGAGCCCGCGCGGGAGGTTCGAGGTCGCCTCCTCGACCTTGGAGCGCACGGTGTCTAGCGGTATGCCGTAGCTCTCGAGCGCCTTCGGGTGCAGGTCGATGCGGACCGCGGGCAGGGCGCCGCCGCGGATCGAAACTTCGCTAACCCCTTTCACCTGTGCGATCCGCTGCTGGAGCTTCGAGCTCGCGAGGTCATAGAGCTCGCCGCGGTTCAGCGTGTCGGACGTGAGCGCTAGCATCACGATCGGAGCGTCCGACGGATTCGCCTTCCGATAAGACGGAAGCTGCTTCATCGCGGAGGGGAGCAGGCTCCGGGCTGCGTTGATTGCCGCCTGCACGTCCCGCGCCGCGCCGTCCACGTTGCGGGAAAGGTCGAACTGGATGATGACGTGGGTCGAGCCCTGGGACGAGACCGATGTCATTTCCGTAATGCCGGCGATCTGCCCCATGGCGCGCTCAAGCGGCGTCGCGACGGTCGCCGCCATCGTCTCGGGCGACGCCCCGGCGAGGCTCGCGCTCACAAACACGGTCGGCATGTCGACCTGCGGGATCGGCGCTACCGGCAGGAACCGGAACGACACGACACCGAGCACGGTGATCGCGATCGAAATCAGGAGCGTCGCGATCGGGCGGAGTATGAAGAGCCTCGAGAAGTTCACGGCTGCTCCTCAATCGGGGGCTCGGGCGCAAGCGCCTTTCCCTTCCGGAACCTCGACGCGAGCTTCTCGAACGCGAGGTAGACGACAGGCGTCGTGAAGAGCGTGAGGAGCTGGCTGAAGATGAGGCCGCCGACGATCACGAGGCCCATCGGCTGCCGAAGCTCGGCGCCGGACCCGGACGCGAGCATCAGGGGGATGTTGCCGAAGAGCGCGGCGAAGGTCGTCATCAGGATCGGACGGAACCTGAGGAGGCAGGCGTTGTAGATCGCGTCGTACGGGGACTTTCCGGCCCGCTCGCCGGCAAGCGCGAAGTCGATCATCATGATCGCGTTCTTCTTCACGATGCCGATGAGGAGGATGATGCCGATCAGCGCGATCAGGGTGAACTCAGACCCGGTCATCTTCAGCGCGAGGAGAGCGCCGATCGCGGCGGACGGCAGGGTCGAGATTACGGTGACGGGATGGATCCAGCTTTCGTAGAGGATTCCGAGCACGAGGTAGACGACGAGAACCGCGGCGAGGATGAGCCATAGCGTGTTGCTGTCCGAATTCTCGTAGGCGGCGAGCGAGCCCTGGGGCGTGAGCGTGAGGGTCGCGGGGAGGGCGATCTCCTTCTTCACCGCGTTCACCGCGTCCCTTGCGTCCGAAATCGAGTAGCCGTCGGAAATATTGAAGGAAATGGTGGCGGCGGGGGTCTGCGAGAGACGCGCGTAGCCGCCGGGGCCGATTTTCTCGGTCACGGTCGCGATGTTCGAGAGCGGCACCATGCGGGTGAGGCCGGGAGAACCGGTGTCCGAGGAGGAGTCCGCGGTTCCGCTCTTAAGGTAGATGCCGGAAAGCGCGGAAAGGTCGCGCCGGTAGCCGTCAGACACCTCGAGCACCACGCGGTACTGGTTCGACTGCGTGTAGATGGTTGAGATCAGGCTCTGGCCGAACGCGTTGTAGAGCGCTTTGTCTACATCCGTCGCCGTGAGCCCGTAGCGGGCGGCCGCCTCGCGGTTGATGTCGACATAGGCGATCCGAGCGTTCGGAAGAAGGCTCGTCGTGACGTCAGCGAGTTCGGGACGCTTTCGGAGCGCCTCCGCGAAAGCCGGCACCCACTTGTCGAGCTCCTCCTGGTCCGTCGTGTTCAGCGTGAGCTGGTACTGGGAAGGCGTCACCTGATCGTCCACCTTGAGGTCCTGGCTCTTGATCGCGTAGAGGCGGATCCCGGGGACCTTCGACGCGCCGTCCTTGATCCGCCGGATGACCTCGTCCGCGCCGTCACGGCTGCCGAAGTCCTTCAGCGTCACCTGGATCCTGCCCGTGCTGAGGCTCGTGTTGTTGACGGCGTCTGCGCCGACCACCGAGCTCACGGACGCAACCGCCGGATCCTTCTGGATCAGTTCTGCGAGGGCGCGCTGGCGGTTCGACATCTCTGAGAACGAGATGTCGTCAGGTCCCCGGGTGATCACCTGGATGTAGCCCGTGTCCTGCGAGGGAAAGAACCCGCTCGGGACCCAGAACCAGAGGGCGGCCGTCGCGAAAAGCGTCCCGACCGCGACCACGAGGGTCGCGGGCTGGTGCCGGAGCACAACCTTGAGGCAGCGGTCGTAGAGACGAAGCAGCCAGTCGAACGCGGCCCCGAACCAGTGCGTCACACGCCCGTGTTCCTCCTCCTTCACGTGCCGTAGGAGGTACGCGGATAGCATCGGGGTAAGGGTGAGCGACACGCACATCGAGACGATGATCGAGACCGCGAGCGTGATCGAGAACTCGCGGAAGAGCCGCCCGATCACGTCGCCCATGAAGAGGAGCGGGATCAGGACCGCGATCAGCGAGAAGGTGAGCGAAAGAATCGTGAAGCCGATCTCGCGGCTTCCGAGGAGTGCCGCGTCGAGCGCCGGTATTCCGTCATCGATGTGGCGCTGGATGTTCTCCACCACCACGATCGCGTCGTCGATCACGAAGCCGGTCGCGATGGTTAGCGCCATGAGGGTGAGGTTGTTGAGCGAAAACCCGGCGAGATACATCACGCCGAACGTGCCGACGATCGAGAGCGGCACGGCGAGGCTCGGGATCAGCGTGGCGGACGCGGTCCGGAGAAATACGAACGAGACGGCGACGACGAGGAGGATCGCGGTGAGGAGCTCCTTCTGGACGTCCGTGATCGAAGCGCGGATCGACTGCGTGCGGTCCGCGAGGATCGTGAGCTTCACGGATCCCGGCATCGCCTCTTGGATCGCGGGGAGAGCGGCCTTGACGCTATCCGCGATGCTGACGACGTTCGTTCCGGGCTGTCGCTGGATGTTGATGATGATCGCGGGTTTCCCGTTCGCGTAGGCTTCCTGGTGCTCGTCCTGGGGCGCGAGCTCTACCTTCGCGACGTCGCGAAGGCGGACAGCCGTTCCATCCTTGTAGCTGAGGATGAGGTTCGCGTAGTCCTCGGGGCTGCGGAGCTGGTCGTTCGCGTCGATCGTGATCGAGCGGTCGGGACCGTCGAACCCGCCCTTGCTCCCGTTCACGTTCGCAGCGTTGACGGCAGTATTGATGTCGGAAAGGGCGAGGCCGTGGCTCGCGAGAAGCGTCGGGTTCACGCGGATCCTCACAGCCTGCTGCTGGCCGCCCGCGAGGCTCACGAGACCGACGCCGGAAATCTGCGAAAGCTTCAGGGCGGCCCGGGTGTTCACGAGGTCCTGGACCTTGGTTAGCGGAAGGGTGTCCGAGGTCGCGGCGAGCGTAAGGATCGGCGTGTCGGCAGGGTTCACCTTCTTATAGGTGGGCTTGTTCGGAAGATCACGCGGAAGGAGCGAGTCCGCCGCGTTGATCGCAGCCTGCACCTCCTGCTCCGCGATGTCGAGGCTGAGGTCGAGGTTGAACTTCAGCGTGATCACCGAGTTGCCGCCGGAAGTCACCGAATACATCTGGTTCAGGCCCGACATCTGGCCTAGCTGCCGCTCAAGCGGCGCCGTGACCCCAGAAGTCATCACCTCCGGTCCCGCCCCCGGGAACTGGGTGGTCACCTGGATCACCGGGTAGTCCACTTCAGGCAGAGCTGAGATCGGGAGCGAACGGTACCCGAGCACGCCCGCGAGCACCAGCGCGATCATGAGGAGGAGCGTCGCGACCGGCCGGTAGATGAAAAGACGCGAGAGATTCATTTGTTGCCTTTCCTTCGCGTTCCGCGGCTAGGCCCGGGGAGAAGAGGCGGGGGCGGCCGATTTCTTCGCCGAGTTGTCTCCCGCGCTTGTCGGCTTCACGATGGTGACGGAACCGCCGTCGCTTGCCGAATCGACCCCGGTCGTGATCAGGCGGTCTCCGGGAGAAACTCCGGAAAGCACGGCGGTGAAGCCGTTCCCGGCGTCGGGCCCCCGCTTCACGGGCACCTTGTGCGCGACGGACTTTTCATCCACGGTGAAGACGAAGTCGCCGGACGTCCCCGTCTGGATCGCGGCGTTCGGGACGACCGTCGCGTCACGGATGACGCCTGTCACGAGCTTCACGTTCACGAACTGGTTCGGGAAGAGCTTCCCTCCGGCGTTCGGGACAACGGCCTTCAGCCTGAGGGTGCCGGTCGCGGCGTCAATCGCGTTCGAAATGGTGGAGACTTCGCCCTCCGCGAGAAGCTTTTCGCCCGACTGGTCGTAGACGAGGGCCTTCAGCCGCCGGCCGGCCCTGATCGGGGCGGCGACAGAGTCAAGGTTCACCTGAGGAACAGAGAATTCGACCGCGATCGGCTCCGTCTCGGTGATCGTCGTGATGATGGACGAGTCCCCGGGGCTCACGAGGTTCCCGATATCGATCTGGCGGATGCCGATGTAGCCCGAGATCGGCGCCGTGATGCGGCCGTAGCCGATCGAGACGTCAGCGCCTGAAATCTGTCCCTTCGCCGAGCGGACCGCGCCTTCGTACTGCCGGACGAGGGCAGCCTGTGCATCGAGGTCCTGCTTCGAGATCGAGTGCTGGGCGTAGAGCTTCTGGTAGCGCTCGAGGACAGACCGGGCGTTCGCGAGCTGTGCCTCGGCCTGCGTGAGGCTGCCTTCGTACTGCGTGCGGTTCGCCTCGTAGGTCCGGGTGTCGATCTTCGCGAGAAGGGCTCCCCGCTTCACGTACTGGCCTTCAGTGAAGTAGACCGCCGTGATCCGCCCCTGCACCTGGCTCGTCACGTTCACGGTGCGGTTCGCGGTCACGGTGCCGAGCGCGGGAATCTGGGTTGAAACGTCCATCTTCTTCGCTTCGGAAACAAGGACCGATGTCGGCATCCGGCGCCGTCTCCTGTTGCCGCCTGACGCCGCCGACTCGGCTTTCTGCTTCATCCAGTAGGTATAGCCGACGCGGCCGAGGGCGACCGCTGCCGCGGCAGCTGCCACGGCGACGAAGATAGTGCGACGTTTCATTTTCTGGTTTCTTTCTTATTGGAAAAGGTGCCGGACTGTCGAGGGGCACTCTTTCCGGGGCTGGATTCTGAGTCCCTAGCTTAACGGCTCCGGGGCTTCCGGAGCGTTAAGCCGTGTAAAGAAAGGAAAGAGTGAGCTCGTATGAATCGCGATCAGGCGTTCTTCAGCGGCCCGCGGGCGAGGAGTCCCATGAATAGGGCGGCGAGTACCGCGAACGCGCCGCCGGCGAGGAAGGTTGCCGAGGGGCCGAACACGTCCCAGATCACTCCGGCGAAAACCCCGGCGGCAAGTGCCGCGACGCCGGAGGAAAGGTTGTAGAGCCCGAACGCGGTCCCCCGAAGCGCCGCGGGAGCGAGCTTCGCGACGAAGAGGGAGAAGATCCCCTGGGTCGCCCCGAGATGCAGTCCCCAGAGGACGACTGCCGCGATGACTGCGGCGGGGCCTGTCGCCGCGCTGAAGACGAGGTCCGAGAGGAAGAGAAGGCAGATTCCGGCTTCGAGCAGGATGACCGGCGGGACCTTGTCAGCGAGCTTCCCAAAGGGGTAGGAAGAGCCCGCGAACGCGATGTTCATCACGACCATCACGAGCGGAACAAGCGCGGGCGAGATGCCGCAGTCCGCCGCCCTGAGCACGATGAAGGCGTTTGAAAAGCGGGCGAGGGAGAAGATGGCTGCGGTGCCGATCAGAAGCCAAAAGCTTCCAGAAAGCATCCGGAGTGATTCCTTCTTCAACGGATTCACGCGTGACGAAGCAGGTCGATCCGGAGCTTTGATCTCGAAGAGGATGAGGGAGAGGCAGATGAGGCCGGGGACGAGCGCCGCCCAGAAGACCGTCCTGTAGCTGTCGAAGGTCGCCGCCATGACGAGCGTTGCGACAAGTGGCCCGATGAAGGCCCCGGCCGAATCAAGCGACTGCCTCAGGCCAAAGGACGCGCCAAGCACTTCCTTCGGCGTCACGTCGGCGATCAGGGCGTCGCGGGGCGCCCCGCGGATGCCCTTCCCGATGCGGTCTGCAAACCGGCAGCAGAAAACCTGCAGAACCGTGTCGGAAAGCGCGAAGAAAGGCTTCGAGAGGACGCCGAGCGCGTATCCCGTGAAAACGAGGAGCTTCGTGTGGCCGAACCGGTCGGAAATCATCCCGGAAAACACTTTCATGATGAGAGCGACCGACTCAGCCGCGCCTTCCGTGAAGCCGATTGCCGTGCTCGTCGCGCCGATCGACGCCATGAAGAGCGGAAGGACCGCATGGATCATTTCAGACGAAATGTCCATGAAAAGCGAAACGAAACCGAGCGCCCATACGGTGCGCGGAATCCTTGCCCTCACGTCCGAGGGTGGAAGGCGGTGGAATTTCATCGGTGTCGCGTCCTGAATGAATGCAGGAAGGGCCGTCCGGAGGAATCCTGCGGTTCCTCCAAGCGGCGCCATTCGCGTGAGAATCCTAGCCCTTTTAGGAAACAATTCCTATTTCGCGGATGGTTTCCGGCAGGCAGCCGTCAGGTCGAGCTTCGAAGAATAGGTGGACGACTTCACCGTGGTGAGGCCCAGAACCGTCGACCAGAGGTTGTCGTGGGAGATTTCGTTCCCTGAGTTCCTTTCAAGGCACCCGGCACCAATCCCGAGCCGGGTGCGGAAACCCTCTGAAGCCCAGAGAACAACAGGAACATGCGTCTGTTCGGAAGGAGCGATCACGTAAGGAGCCCCGTGGAGGTACAGCCCCTTCTCGCCAAGGCTTTCGCCATGGTCGGACATGTAGAGAAGGGCAGTGTCGGCGTCACTCTTCGCCTTCAGCCGGCTGATCAGTGTCGCGAGAATGTGGTCGGTATAGAGAATGGAATTGTCGTAGGCGTTCCTCAGCTCCTTCGCGTCGCAGGACTTGACGTCAGAGCTCTTGCAGACCGGTCCCCACTCCTCGAATCCTTCGGGATAGCGGTTTGCGTACGCCGGGCCGTGGCTTCCCATCATGTGGAGGAAGACCGCGTTCACGGTGCCGGGCTTAACTCCTGTCGAAAACTTGTCGAAGGGCGGGAGCATCGCGTCGTCGAGGCAGAACTTGCCGCAAAGCCTCTTCCTCTCCGCTTCCGGGAGGGTCTTGTCGGCATCGACGTACGGGACCCCCTGGGACGCGCCCTTGCTGCCTCTCTGGTTGTCGATCCAGAGCACATGCACGCCGGCCCGCTGGAGAACAGCGGGGAGCGGTTCCTCCTCAAGGATTCTCTTGCGGTTGTAGTCCGAGCGCCCGACCCGGCTGAACATGCAGGGTACGGAAACGTCGGTGCTCGTCCCGCAGGCAGAGGCGTTCGGAAAGTTCACGACGCCTGCCTTCCGGAGTTCAGGAGTCGTGTCCCGCGCGTAGCCTGAAAGTCCCCAGTTCTTCGCGCGGGCCGTTTCTCCTGTGACGACAACGACAATGAGAGGTCTCTCGTTCGTCTTCGGAACGGGGGAGAGAACCGGTTTCGGATCAACGATGATACGGGTCTTGATCTGCCCTGGCTCCTCGTCCTTCACCTGTGTCTTGATTGCGGAATAAATGACGTTCACGGGGGCGATGTAGTAGCGTTCGGCCTTTTTGCCCCGGAAATAGAAAGCGGAAGCCTTCAGGTCCGTCGCAATCACCCCGGCCCCTGCAATTAGGAAAGCAGCCGCAAGCGCAACCTCCCGGAGCCTTGCCGAGACCGGGCGTTTTGCGACCGGGTACCAAAGGACAAAGCCTGCGGGAGGGAGAAGGGCGAGAAGGAAGAAAAAGACTAGCGACGGTGAAAAAAGGTCCGTCGCTTCCTCGGGAGTCGTCGCGAAGGCGTTCCGGAGCATGTCTGGTGACATTGCCGCGCTGTAGAGAAGCGAAAAGGCAAAGCCGCCGGCCCCGACCGTGCTGAGAAGAATCAGGAGAAACTTGTAGAAACGACGCCCGGTAACCGACCCGATGAGGAGCAGGGCGGCGGAATAGGCAAGCGAGAGGCCAACACCGCAGGTAAGGACAAATCTGATCCCGGCCCCGACACCGAATGCTCCGGAACCAAACGCGCGGCTCCAGAGCGGGTAGCAGTCGACCGCCGTCCACCAAACGCCGAGGACGAGAGAGAGACCCGCCGTGCCTTTCAGCGTCGAACACAGCCTCGCCGCAGCTTTTTTTGCAAAACCCATCGTCAGTGTGAATTCTGTTTCCGGACCAGGGCGTGAGTTTCCCACGGTCTGCGTCAAGAAACTGTAAAAGCCATTTTGATTCCATTTCCAAGTGCCGCCAGGGCAATTCCGCAGGTAATATTTCCCATATCCGGCCCCATGGCGGACAAGCGGAGTAAAGCATGAAGGAAAACATTCTTGTAGTCGATGACAACGACGATCTTCGGGAAAACGTCTCAGAGTACCTTCGCGCAAAGGGCTGGAACACCGAAGAGGCTTCGACTGGGCCGATGGCACTCGCCCAGGTGAGGAGCGGGGCCTTCGATCTCGTGATCCTCGACCTCGGACTCCCCGGGATGGATGGAATCGATGTTTGCCGGACGATACGTGAAGAAGGGTTTTCGATCCCGGTCCTGATGCTTACGGCCCGCGACGAACTGGACGACCGGATTTACGGACTCGAGAGCGGTGCGGACGACTATCTCGTGAAGCCTTTTTCGCTACGGGAACTCGCGGCCCGGGTCGCGGCGAGCCTGAGGCGAAGCGAAGGCAGGGTGGTGAAAGACCTCCAGGTCGGGAGCCTCACTCTCCACCTCGCGAACGCGACCGCGGAACGGGGCGGCAAGACCATCCACCTCACGCCGGTCGGCTTCCGGATTCTCCGCACGCTGATGTCCCGGAGCCCGAACCTCGTGACCCGCGAAGAACTTGAGGAAGCTGTCTGGGGAAGCGACAGGCCGGATTCGGACAGCCTCAGGTCCAACATGTGGCTTCTCCGGAACGCGATAGACAAGCCGTTCCCTGAACACCTCATCAAGACGCGCCCAGGCTTCGGATGGTCGATCGGGCCCGAGGATTCTGGAGAAAAGAAATGAAAAGGATCCTTGAAACATTCCGGAAGCTTAGCTTCCGGAGCCGGATATTGCTCGCGTCCGGCGTCTTCGCCCTTGTCATTTCCGTTCTCGCTCTCACGGCGCTCTGGTACGCAATCCAGTTCACGGAAAGCCACCTTGTATCTGAAGACCATTATTACGAACTTCGTAACCTGATCGAAAACAACATAGAACGGGGAACCCAGCCTTCCTTGCCGAAAATCACCAGTGTCTATGCTGAACCGGCGGAAGTGAACGGCGTGAAGCTCGACCCGATTCCCCCGAGGCTCGCAAAAGCCCCGGAAGGGTATTCGGAATACGTTAAAAGCGACAGGGCCTCCTATGTCTACAAGATGACGCATAAGGGTGTCACCTATGTTCTCGAAGAAGACCAGACCGAATTCGAGGAACTTGAGCAGAGACTCTTTTTCGGTTTTGCCGGATTCTCCCTTCTCGTCGTTTTCATTTCCTGTGTCCTCGGCTGGGCGGTCGGGGAAACGGTCGTGCGGCCCGTGAAAAGGCTCGCGGCAGAAGTGAAGCGCAGCGCGGAGAGTCCGCACTTCACGCCGCTCGCAATCGAGCCGAACAAGGACGAGGTCGGGTTTCTCGCAAAGACTTGCGAAGAGTCCCTCAAGCGCATGCATGAAACGCTTGAGCGCGAAAGGCTTTTTGCCTCGGACATTTCGCACGAATTCCGCACGCGGCTCGCGGTCATCGCAACGACAGCCGAGCTTCTTGAAGATGTCGGGAATCTTTCCGAGGAAGACAGGAAACGCGTGAAGAAGATCGATTCCGCGGCAACCCGCATGGACCGTCTGATCCGCGTGCTCCTCGCGCTTGCCCGGGGCGAAAAAGTGAATCAGGCGGATTCTGTCCTCGTCCCGCTTTCCCGTGTTGCGGGAACTGTCATCACCGAAGAGTCTTCGGACGCAGAACTAAGGAGCATCAGGGTCATCCTCGATGATCAAACCCAGGGGAAAGCTCCTCTCGTGCATTTTGAATTCGCTTCCTGCGTCCTCGCGAACCTGCTGCGGAACGCCATCCGTTATTCTGACCGGGGAGGGGCGATCACCGTTTCCCTCGCACCGAACGGCTTTTCAGTTCGGGACGAAGGTTGCGGAATTCCGAAGGAGGAGATTGGGAAGCTCTTCCTGCCCTTCCAGCGCGGAGCGCACTCGCGAGGGAAGGGGAACGGGATCGGCCTTTCTCTCGTTTCCCGGATCTGCGAACGTGAGGGCTGGAAGATAGGCGTGGAAAGCGAAGTCGGGAAGGGAGCCGTCTTCCGGATATCCTTCCCCGAGTGAAAGGAGCGGGCAAGAGGCCCGCTCCCCCTTAGCCCTACCAGTAGACGACCGGCGACGCCATGTTCTTGAAGAGCGCGACAACGCTCCATGCGGCAGAAGTGCTCGACTTCGGGTTCGCCGGGTCGGGATTTGACGCGATCGTGAGCTCGGCGTGCATGAGGCCGTTCGAGAGCCTCACGGAGTGGATGTTCTCCCGGAGGCCCGGGACGCTCGTGATGGTGACGCGGGCGTCAGGGGCGGCAGTCGCGAGCGACGTCGCCACCGCGACGTTCACGTTCTTCGGGAACCCCGCGATCGCTTCCTTCACGCCGCCAGAGAACACGACTTCTTCCTTTTCCTGGGAGAGGACCCGACCCTTGAGCCCAGGGGCTCCCTCAAGGCTCCGGGGAGCCTTCCGGTTCCCGATTTCAACCTTTGCGCCTCCGCGGAGCGCGTAGATCTGCATGAGATCGAAACCGCCGACGGCACCGCAGGGAATGTAGAGCTTGGAGCCCGCTTCTTCCGCAGCTTTTTCGAGCTTCGCCTTCAGGGCGTCGTCGGCAAGCGCGCCTGAGGACGCGGCGACAAAGCTGATGCCCGCCTTGAGAACGCTTTCCGCGTATTCCCGCACGGCACCGCCCCCGGCGAACTCCACGCAGTAGTCCGGCTTCAGCGCGATCAGTTCCGAAAGATCCCTGCAGCGCCTGCAGGAGAGCGTTTCAGCGAAGGATTCGGCGTGCAACGGGGTACGTCCGAATACGCCGACGATTCTGTAGGTCCCGGGCATCAGCCTTAGGAGATTCCTCGCGAAGATATGGGCGAGGGCGCCGCAGCCGATCAGCGCAATAGTTTTCTGCTTCATTTGATCCCCTGTTCAGAAAATATTCTTCAGGAAATGGATGGCCCTTTTCCTGATTCACCAATGAAACCAATGAATGTTAGGTTTTTCTGGGAAATTGTGTTGCGACGGGCCGGCCGGGCCTCACCCGGACGCGATGCCGGAAGCGCCTTACATGAGCCCCGGACCCCAGAGGGGCGCGCGCTTTCTTGCCGCGCGACTCGCCCCTGGCTGCCGCTCCGGAGGCGAACGCCTGCCATTACAGCCTGAGCTGCATGAAAATAGCGGATTCGGCCGGGTTGTCGTTATACCTCTCAACATAGGCAAAACCATATTTTTCATACAGATGGATGGCGGCCTTCATGAAGGGAAAAGTGTCGAGCCGCATGTACCTGTAGCCTATCGCCCTCGCGTCCTTTATCACCTGATCAACCAGTTTCCTGCTCAAGTGAAGCCCCCTGTATTCCGGCCGGAGATAAAGGCGCTTGATTTCGCAATGCTCGTTGTCGTTGCGGGTAAGGCTGACGCAGCCGGCAGCCTTTCCATCCACCAGGGCGAGATACAGCCTGCCGGAGGGCGGCGCATATTTTTTCTTGAGGTCAAGCAGCTCGTCGTCCAGATGCTGGGAAGAAAGGCACTGCCGCACCTCGGCTCCCTGCTGAAGGAGCACCTCCGTGTACTCCCTGATCAAGGCCAGCACGTCGTCCATTCTCCCGAATGCCGGAACGATTTCAATTTTCATGACTTATCTCCTGTTTTTTCCCTCTTTCCGAGGAGTCGTGAAGCCTTACCGGAAGCCTCTTCGGCGGGACGCGCAAATTCAGCTTATTCCGGGGGGAGCGGCGCCGCAATGGAGAAGGCACAGTTCGCCGCAGGATGGAAAAAGGACAGGGCCTTTCCCTCATGCGCGGGATTCTCCTTCAGGCTCGGTTCCCGATGCGATGGAAGAGCGCCTCCATCGGAAGCCGGCTCTTCGGCTTCAGGGCGTTCCTGTCCTCAGACGGGTCGTGGCGTCCTACAGAAAGGACGAGGACCGAGGCGAGCCCCTTCGCCCGAAGCCCGAGCTCGCGGTCGAGCGACTTGAAGTCGGCGCCTTCCATGATCGTGGCGTCAAGCCCCATGTCGCCAAGCGCGAAGAGGAGGAATCCCATCGCGAGATAGGCCTGCTTCGAACCCCACTCATAGAAGTCTGCCGGGGTGAGGGCGTTCAGTTCGGCATAGTGCCGGCGCCCGGCGTCGAGCCCGGACCGGGCTTCTTTCCCCGGATGGCGGCCGTCAGCGATCTCCTTCGCGAGCACAGCGCGGAAGTGTTCTTCCTCCGGCCCGAACGGCACAGCGCAGACGATCGCGTGACCAGCCTTCGTCACCCGCTCGCGGTTGAAGTCCGCGACGCAACCGGCAACCCGATCGAGCGCTTCAGGCGTGTCAGCCGTAAAGTACTGGACCGGCTGGTAGTTGACGGAAGAGGGAGCGAGGCGAAGGATTTCAAGCACTTCGGTCCATTCCTCAGGGCTGAGCGACCGTTCAGGGTCGTAGACCTTCGCGGTGAAGCGTTTCCGAGCGATTTCAAGTGTCCTTGACATTGCCGTTCCTCCAAAGTCTTTCCCCGCTAATCCTCCGGCGGGAAAGTGTTCGTATCATTATGTTTCCCGTTTCGGCGCCTTAGCAGCATGCTGACAAGCTTCGACTCCGCGATGACGACGCCCCAGCGGCTGTATGCAATCTCCCAGTTCCCGTACCAGGTGATCATCCGGAATCCGCAGATGAAGAAGGAACCGATCCAGATCGCGGCGACCGAGTTCATTCCGAAGTGAATGAGGAGAAGGGTAAGCCAGCTCCCCGCGAACGCCGCGAAGGCGTAGGGCTTCCGGTCGGAAAGGACGAGCGGGAGCTTGTCCATGAAAACGTCGCGGAGCATGCCGCCCGCGGCACCGGTCGCGACGCCGAGAAGGGTCGAGGAAAGCATCGGCGTCCCGTAGTCGTAGGCGGTCGCGGTGCCGGAAGCCGCGAAGAACCCGAGGCCGATCGCGTCGAGCCAGATGAAGGCGGAGTAGGGGATCGCCCTGTGAAAATGCTTGACGAGAACAGGGGCGAAGATCGTGAGGACGAGCGTGACCCAGACGTAGTACTCGTGCGTCACGAACCAGAGCGGGTGCCGGTCGATCACGATGTCGCGGATGATTCCGCCGCCGAAGGCCGTCGTGAAAGCGAGAACGAAGATGCCGACCGGGTCCAGCCGCCGTTCGCGGCCTGCGAGGAGGCCTGAGAAAGCGAACGCGACGATTCCGATGAAGTCGGCTAGGTTCGAAAAAAACTGGATCAGCATGACGGCAACCGCCTATGGTCTGAGGAAACCGCTAATGGCACCGAAATGATAGTGGAAGATTTGCCTTAGGGACTATGCCGTGTTCCGGCGCGGCAAAGGGAGCGGCATATAAAATATCCCCTTCGCATACCATCCCTACCATCCCGCCGTTCATGGGAATCGACTTCTGGCAGTTTTCAAGCGACTGGGGGCTTGCAGGGCTCGCAGCCTCTTCGTTCCTATCCTCCACGATCCTTCCGGGGACGAGCGAAGCGGCGGCGGCTGCGTTCGCGGCGGCGTTTCCGGAAAGAACGCTGGAAGCGTTCCTCATCGCGTCTGCCTTCAACACCGCAGGAGCAATGACCACCTGGTGGCTCGGGAGGTTCATCCCGGGCGAGAGAAAGGTTCCGCCGAAGGCGCTCGCCGCGCTCCGGAAATGGGGAACGGCGGCGCTCCTCTTCTCATGGGCTCCGGTGGTCGGGGACGCGCTGTCGCTTGGCGCCGGGATCCTGAAGCTTCCGTTCCTCCCCTCGCTCTTCTTCACGCTAGCCGGGAAGTCGCTCCGGTACGCAGTCGTCCTCGGGTTCGTCTCGCTTCTCTAGCGCCGCCCGCTAGACCCTGAACGGGTCGTTCTCGGGATCCGGGTTCCTTACGTACTCCATGCGCCGTGCGAACGCGTCGGAAGTTTCCTTTCCGAGCCTGTCCTCGACGAAGCCAAAAGCCATGTCGATCCCGGCCGCGACGCCTGAGGCCGTGTAGAACTTCCCGTCGACAACCCAGCGTGCGGAACGCTGCCAGACAGGGCCCTTGAATCTCTCGACCCACGAGAAGGAGTACTTGTTCGAGGTGGCCCTGCGGCCGTCCAGGGCTCCGGAAGCCGCGAGGAGCACGGACCCCGTGCAGACCGAAAGGCACCATTCGGAGCTTTCAGCGAGCCGCTTCACTTCAGCGAGGAAAGGGGCGTCCGTGGAAAGCGGCCTCGTCCCCATGCCGCCCGGAATGAGGAGGACACCGCCCGGCGCCACCTCGGAAGAGGGCTCCGTCAGGACCTGCATTCCAGCGTTGTTCTTCACAGGGCCGCCCCGGAGCGAGAAACTCCGCGGCACACAGCCAGGGATCCTCGCGAGGACGTCGAGCGGCCCGAAGAGGTCGAGCGACTGGAAGCCGTCGAAAAGCAGCAGGTTCAGGTCCATGGTGTCAGCTCCTGAAGAAAGAAACGGACGGGAAACCCCGTCCGCCAAACCATAAAACGAATTCCTACGGAACCTTGTAGACGAAACTGTGGCACTGGGCGCAGTAGTTCACGCCCGCCTTGTGGCCCTTGTGGCACTCGGTGCAGGGGAGTGCGCCGTCATGCTGCGCGTGCGGGTTCGGCTGGCCGGAGTCCTTGTGCTTCGCGTCAGTCTTCTCGATCATCTTCTGGTAGTCGCCGTGGCAGGTCGCGCAGACGCCGTAGTCAGACTTCTCCGCCTTGAGGGCTCCGCCCGTCGCGGTCACATGGCACGCGTCGCACTTCATCCCGCGGGCAACGTGGCGATCAGCGAGGTTCTGGTCCGCCGCGGAAGCCGCTCCGGACACGAGGACGAAGCCTGAGAGAAGCGCGGCCGCTGCCGCTGCCCGAAGGGCTCTCCCTAGTGTTGGGTTCATGAGGCATCTCCAAATTTGCTTTTTCTTATTCGGCAAGGGCCGGCTTGAAGGATATGCCCCAGGCCGGCCCTTTTATTTTCCGCTTTTCCGGAACGCCGGGAGTTCAGGCCCCGGCAGTCCCGCGGACAGCAGTTAAGCCTTCAGGTTCGGAAGCTTCGCGACTTCCTTGCCGACCGACTGCCCGTAGACGAGGCACTCGGTAAGGTTGCCGCCGCCCTGGTAGACGAACTTCATCACGGAGGAGATTTCGCCCACGAGGTAGAGCCTCGGGATCGGCTTCCCTTCCCAGGTGAGGACGCGGTGACGGCCGTCGAAGAGCAGTCCGCCCTTCGTGTTCGGGCCGCCGGCAACGAGCGGCATCGCGTAGAACGGGCCCTTCTCGACCTTGCCGAGCGTGACCGGACGGCGGCCGAAGTCCTCGTCCTTCTTCTCGTCGCAGAACTTGTTGAACCTCTCGGTGGCCTTCACGAGGTTCTCGGTGACCATGCGGCCCTTGTTCTCCTCGACCTTCTTGATCTTCTCGGCGAGTTCGGCGATCGTGTCAGCCTTCAGGATCAGGCCGGAGTTGAGGGCGGAGGTGTTGTCCTTGCTCCACTTCGTGAGGCCGAAGCCGACAACCGAGATGCCGAGGGCGACGAGCGGCTTGCTCTTGAAGAGCTGGTCGTCGAAGATCATCCAGGACGGGGTCCTCGGGTAGGAGAGGGTAGAGATGTTGAACTGGACAGCGGCCTTGTAGAAGAAGTAGCGGCTCGGGTTGTCGGTCACCTTGGTTTCCGCCTCGTACCGGTTGCCGAAGTTGTCGACCACGAAGGAGTGCGGGGAGCCGACGGACGGGGTGATGGAGCCGATCCTCATGCCGTTGAACTTGTCAAGCGTCGGGACGATGATTCGCGCGGCGCTCTTGCCGGCCTTCTGGAGCCCGGCGCCGGCCGCCATGCCCATCGCGATGCCGTCGCCCGTGTTGGAGGTCGTGCCGTAGAAGGCCCATCCGGTGACGCCCGGGCCTTCGAGGAACGCCTCGCGCATCGCCTTGTTGTATTCGTAGCCGCCGGAGCAGAGGACCACGGCCTTGCGGGCCATCACGGAAACGGTCTTTCCGCCCTTCTTCGCGAGCACGCCGATCACTTCACCCTTCGGGTTCTTCACGAGCTGGTAGGCAGGCGTCTCCCAGAGAACGCGGATCTTCTTCCCTTCCTTCTTGACGCCGGTCGCGAGGCACTGCCAGAAGGCTTCGCCCGAGCTCGTCTCTTCCTTCGGGCAACCGTAGGAAACGTCGTTGAAGGACTTCATGCGCTTCTGGTAGGTCGCGCGGTAGGCGTTGTACTTGCATTCCTTCGCGCCCGGGAAGTTCCCGAAGGACGCCTTGTTGAAGCCAGGCTGCGAGCCGCCGATGAAGGCGGGGTCAAGGCTCTGCATGAATTCGAGGTTCTTCGGCGTGTACTCGGCCCAGAGCTTCGCAAGGGGCTTCGAGTATTCCGGGATCTCGCCTTCTTCCTTCCACGGGATGTTCTCGCCGGACATCATGGCCTGGGCGTAGTCCTCAAGCGCCTTCGGGTCGCCGTCCTTGAACGGGCAGTGGAAGATGCCGCCGGACATGCGGGTGTTGCTGATGTGGCGGTTCTCAGGATTCTTTTCCAGCACGACGACCTGGGCGCCGCTGCGGGCGGCGGAAATCGCGGTCGTGGCACCGGCGCCGCCGAACCCGACAACGACGACGTCAGTCTTGATGTCCCACTTCTTCGGGGCGCGGGCGGCCTCCGCAGGGATCGCGAGCGTAGTCGCGGCAGCGGCGGCGGCCGCACCGGCGGCGCCCTTCAGGAATGAACGACGGGAAGTATCCATAATCCTCTCCTTAAAAAACTCCGGATTCCCACAAAAGGGGAAAACAAAAGTGGTAGTTCCTATGGCCAAAAGCCATCAAAACTACTGTGAATATCGTATGTTCCGATGCCCAAAAGAGGTAGTGTCGCTTTGTCTCTTGACAAAAAGGAATTCCCGTGATCGGAATTTGGCTGGAAATCAGATTATCCGCTTCGCGGCTTCCCGTCCCGCAATCCGCCCGAACGTAACCGCGGTGTTGATGCCGTTGCCGCCGAGCCGGTTGACTCCGTGGACATTCCCCGCGACTTCGCCCGCGGCCCAGAGGCCCGGGATCGGGGTGCCGTCCGAATCAACGCATTCCGCACGGCCCGTGATTTCAAGGCCGCCGAGCGTCGTGTGGAGATGCAGGTGGATCGGCGCCGCCCAGAAGGGCGGGGTCTGGATCCGCCTGTTCGAGGCCTGGCGGATCGTGCGGACAAGGGCCCGGGCGGGGACGCCGATTTCCCTCGCGAGACCGTCGAGCGTCGGAGCGCGGAACACCGCCCCGGCGTAATAGTTCCGGTAAATGTCCTTTTGGATCGACTCGTCGAAGCTCGCGACGGCTCCGGAATCGGCGACGGACCAGCATTTCCCTTCGCCGAGCCCGAGGATCGCCTGGGCGATCGTGGACCGGTAGCCCGTTTCGTCGACGAACCTTTTCCCCGACTCATCCACCATTACCATGCGTTCGGGATCCATGTCGATGCGCGCGAAGAAGCCGGTCTGCGGAAGGCTTCCCGGCACGCATTCGGCGAGGTCGGTGTTGACGAGCCGGGCCCCCGCGGCTTCTGCTTCGAGCATCGCCTGCCCGGTCGCGCCCATTTGGCTGTCGTGGGGGAGGGGCGCATACCTGGGCGCCAGGCGCTCGAGAAGCTGCCGGTTCGCGCCGTAACCGCCGGTCGCAACGATGACCCCGCGGGTTGCCCTGATGTAAGCGGTCCTTCCGTCGCTGTCCGTTACCGCAGCCCCTGTCACCGTTCCGGAAGGGTCCCTGTAGATTTCCTCCGCGCGGCTTCCAAGCCTTATCGCGACTTTCTTCTTGCGGCACTCTGAGGAAAGAACCCTTATGTAGCCTTCTCCGCGCGGGAGAAGGGGCTTATGCGACCGGGCGAAGCCTCCTCCGAGGATCTTCACGACCTGCGGCATGAAGCGCATGCCATGGCGCTCGAGCCAGTCGAGTGAAAATCCCGCTTCGCTCGCAAGCACGGAGGCGACTTCGGGGGAATTCCGGCCTCCGCCCGAGTCGAGGATCTGCTCCCGGAAGAGCTCCACGCTGTCGTGGATCCCGAGGGGCGCCTGCCTCAGGGGGTCGACCGCGTTGAAGTAGCCGCCCGAAATGAGCGAGTCGCCCCCGAGCTCCGGATTCTGCTCGACCAGGGTAACGCGGGCGCCGTTCTCGGCAGCGGAGAGTGCCGCAGAGAGTCCCGCCGCCCCGCCTCCGATCACGAGGACGTCGGTCTGCCTGTGCCACTCATCCGGATAGCCTCCGGAATACCGGACACGTCCGCTGCGGGGTCGCTGGAAGAACACTGCGGCTCCTGCGAGGATCCCGGCACCCGCGGCTCCGGCAAGGATCGTGCGCTTCTTCAATTCTCCGCTCCCCCGCTGCTGTATTTCCCCTTCAGATCATCGAGCTCGCGGATAAAGTCCGAAACTTCCACCGCATTCTCCGCGTCGAGCTTCTCGTAGATGTGCGTGCGATGCGAGCGAACTGTCCGCTCGGAGATGCCAAGCACGTCTCCGATAACGGCGTTTTGCAAACCCTTTGCGACCAGCTTCGCAACTTCCTTCTCTGCGGGGGTGAGCGTTTCCCAGATTCCCTGAAGCCTTCTGAGGTAATCAAGGTCCCGGCACCGCGCGATGTTGTCTGCCACCGCTTCCTCGACTGCGGCGAGAAGCTTCTCAGGCTTCGGAGGCTTCACGAGGAAGGTCTTCGCCCCGTTCCGTACCGCTTCGACTGCGAGCTCGACGTCACCGTGGGCCGAGAGGAAGATGATCGGAAGCCCAAGCCCCCGCTTCTTCATCTCGCCCTGGACCTCGATCCCGCTCATTCCGGGCATGCGCACGTCGAGCACGACGCATCCGGGCTCGGCCCCGGGCGAGGAGAGGAAGTCCCTGCCGGAGCCGTACGTTCTCACGCTCCAGTCCGCCATCCCGAGGAACACGGAAAGGGCACGGAGGACGCCCGGGTCGTCGTCCACGAGCCGGACGACGGACTTCTTCTGCATCGACTGCAATTCGGAAGGCATTGTTTCCAGCATGGTGAAAGTGACCCCCTCAAGGTTCCTCGCCGGGCGGCTCTGACTTCTGAAGAATAACCGAAGCGATGAGCCCGTGAGGCACCGCGCGCCGGAACTCCAGGTGACCGCCGTTTCTCTCGGCGAGCGCTACGGCGATCGCGAGCCCGAAGCCGAGACCGTCCTTTTTCGTGCTCGCCCCGGCCTTCCCGAGCCGCTCGAACGCCTCGTCCGAAATCGCCGGGCCGTTGTCCTCCACGGTTAGCCGCCAGGCGTTCCCCTCGTCCGACACCCGAAGCACGGCCTCGCCCCCTGCCACGCCCTCCAGTGCGCTTTCGGCGTTCTTCACGAAATTCGCGACGATGAACTGTATCTCGAACGGATCAACGGAAACCCAGGCGTGGGGAACAGGCTTCACCACAAGCTGCGGCGGAGGATCCGAGAAAGTCCTGAGGGCCGCAGCGACGATCTCCTTCAGGTCCGAGGGCACCCGCTCGATCGCCCGGTGCTTCGCGTACGAACGGACGTGCTCCACGATCTCGCTCGAGCGGTCCACCTCGGCGTCGAGGGACTTGAGAAGGCCGTCAGCGCTTTCAGTGAGCTCGCCCTTCTTCTTCAGGTACATCCGGAGCGCGCCCGCGTAGAGCGAAATGTTCATGATCGGCTGCTTGATCTCGTGCGCGAACATCGAGGAGAGCTGCGAAACGATGCTGTTCCGCTCGAGCTGGAGCACCTTCTGGCGCGTGACGCGCTGCTCCTCGTGCAGGCGGCGGGTGGTCTCGAGCGCGTCCGAGAGCTCGGCCGTCCGTTTCCTGACGAGAATGTTGATCGTGATGATGTGGAAGACCACGGCGAGAAGGAACGCGAACCCGAGGATGATTTCAAACCGGTACCTGTCCCAGATCGCCCGGGGGCTCATGTCTCGGAGGTACCGGTAGGGGCCGAGCCGGAGCGCCCGGACGAGCCCGAGTGTCGGCTGGAAATTGCTCTCAGCGACCCAGCGGAAGCCGCGGCCGCCGTCAGGCATCGAGAGCACCGCGATCGTGAGGTCGCTCACGACTTCGGAGGGCACCCAGGGGAAGGTCGAGATGACGGCGCCGGGATACCGGCCTGAGCTCCGGGCGCAGCCGCCCTCTGAAGGCTTCGCGTCCAGTATCTTCAGGTCGTCCCGCGCAATGTAGCCGTTCTGGACCAGGCTCTCGTACTCGCAGGAGGAGAGAACCCCGGCGTCCGCGGTCCCGAGCAGCACGAGCGACGCGACGTCCGGGATCCCGTAGTTTGTCTCGATCACTTCAGAAAAGTATTTCGACGGATCGTTCCCCCGGAGCGCGAGCTCGCCCGCCGCGATCAGCCACCCGTCGAAGCTCCTTCGGTCAGTCACGGCAATCCTCCGTCCCTTCAGGTCGGAAAGGTGCTCGGCAGGGCTCCCGGCAGGAGCCACGTATAAGGAGAAGACTGAGTGCGCGGCGTCCCGGTTTCCCGCGGGTTTCCGGGCTGCGATCTCGTGCGCGCCCTCCGAGGCGCGGAGCGAGGCAAAGGTGATTGCTGACGAAACGAGGAAGTCAGGCTTCAGCTTCTGGATTCCGCTCTCGACGTCCCTGTAATCTATCTCTTTGAAAACAAATCGGTATTCCGGAAGCTTTTTCTTCAGGTAATCAAGCGTCGGCGCATAAGAGCGGACGTAGAAGGAAGGCGGAAAGGTGTCGACGAGAGCGATCGTCACGGTCTTCCCGCCGGGATCCGTCCGGGTCCCCGCGGGCTCGATGCCCTGCGCCGCAAGGCTGCAGAGGAGGGCGGCGAGCGCGAGGAGTACCCGTGTCATCAAGGTTCCTCGCCAGGTATCCGGGTAATCAGGACCCAGTGCTCCCAGACCGCGCGGTTATAAGCCTGCTCGCTCGCGCACATCGCGCGGATGAGCGCCTTCGCGAAGAGCCGCTGCGAGGCGAAGTGGAGGACGAGGAAAAGCACGAAGCCGATCGGGATGATCCACCAAGCAACGAAGAAACCGAGGGCAAGCGACACAGGCACGCAGGCGAGCCCGAGCCCCCAGAGGACCGGGGCGTAGGTTTCGGCGATCCCTTCCTTCACTGCCTGGAGCGCCTTCATGGGATCGACCTGGACGATCAGCTTCTTCGCTTCCCAGTCCCTGCAAAAACGCTCCCAGTTTTCCCGATTCTGCCTAGATCCCATGGCCCGCCCCGAAACGCGACTCGCAAAAGGCGCCGGACTCCAAACCCCTGGCCGGCGGTTCGTGCCATAGTAGCGCCGAACGGGGCAACTTCAAAATTGCAGTCCCGGAGAACGAGGGGAGACCTGGTGGAACGAATGGCGGAGAGGACGATGGAGGTCACGAAGATCACCGGATGGAACGAGGATTCAGGCGTGTTCCTCGAAGCGGAGAAGTGCATGGCGGAAGCCTTCCCGCCCGAAGAGCAGGTGCCGGTGCGAAAGCTCCTCAGGTACTCCCTCTGCGCCGGTACACCGGGCTCGCTCGACCTATGGGGCCTCGACGGGCGCTTCGCCGGGTTCTCGTACTGGCAGAGGCTCCCGGGGAAAAGGAACCGGAAATACATCGCCTTCCTCGCGGTCGACAAGAGGATGAGGGGGAAGGGCGCGGGAAGCCGGATCCTCCAGCTCCTCACGGCCGAGGACTCCGCGGCCGAGTGGCTCCTCGGGGTCGAGCGGCCGCTCGCGTCGGCCCCGAACCGGGCAGAAAGGATCCGAAGGCTCGGCTTCTACCTCCGGAACGGCTGGCGGGACACCGGGATGCACGCGGTGGATGGCGGGGTGGACTACGAGCTCTTGTCGCTCTCAGAAGAAACATCGGCTGACGCCCCCCGGGCGATCGTCACGGATTTCTGGGACCGGCTCACGATGTTCACTGGTTGACCCCCGGGGCAAGCCCATACTCAAGAAGCGGCACAGCCTATACTCACGGGCCACGCCGCAGTGAAAGCATGGACAAAAGCAGAATCAGGCAGGCAGGAAATGAAAGGAATCACGAAAATTCTGAAGCTCGCGGCGGCGGCCGCCGCGCTCGGGGCGATCGCCGGATGCTCGTCCCTCGACCCTGACATCCGCGCTGTGAAGGACACCGTGATCGAGGAGAACCACTCCTTCTTCACGGTGGGCCGCGTCCTCGACTTCTACCCGGACTGTTCCGACACCGACTGGAAAGCCTACCGGGACGCCGACCGCCACCGCTGGGTCTCGTACGCCTGCCGCTCGAAGTCAGCGGACGAGTTCCGGGAGAACGCGCGGGAGATGCTCGGCAAGAACTACAAGGCAGGGGATTCCTTCCGGGAAAAAGCCGAGAGAGCCCTCGACTATAGCGACGCGTCGCTCGTGATCCGGTTCAGGCTCCTCGGTGAGAGCGACAAGTGGAAGGTAAGTTCCGCCGCAATGCAGCTGAAGTGGCCGGATGGCACGGAGCACGTGTCGTCCCTCCCGGTCTATCTCGTCCTCGCCGCGATGAAGAAAGGGGAAAAGATCAAGCCTGAGGAAATCAACGAGAAGCCCGGACTTCTTTCCCGCGCCTTCGGGCGGATGATGAAGGAAGTGGAACTGCGGCTTCTCGTCTCAGCCTGGGAAAAGGCGCATCAGTCCGGCGAGAAGGGGAATGGCCTGTGGCCATTCCTTAAGTAAGACTTTAAAAAAAGTCTATTTTTATTTGTTTTTATTAATTTATCAGTCCTGAATTTCAAAACGAAACCCCAGACACGGCTGCACCGGACGTTTTCCTGACTGGCTCTTCCGAGGCGCAGCTTCTCGGAAAAGCCGGTTCCCTGAAGCCTCGTCACTGCGAGGCCAGCGCTGCTGGAAGTTCTTCTCAGAGCGACGCGGCGAAAACCTCAAGCACTCGCTTTCCAAGGGAAATGCGGGGCTCCACGGTGCGCAGGTCGAGAAATTCCTTCTCCGGATTGTGGAGGTTCCCTCCGCAGACACCCATCGCGTCAACGACGCCGACACCAGACTGCGCGAGAGCGTTTCCGTCCGAAGCACCGCCCACGACCAGCCACTCGGGCTTCGGCTGCCGAAGGTCGGAAGCCGCTTTTTCAACAACTGCCATCAGCCTGCGCGAAGAGTCGATCTCAGGCATGGCGGAAAGGTCCGAGGGAAGCGAGAGCGAGGTGCGGACGCCGTCCGCGAAGCCCTTTTCGCACATGGAGCGGACCCGCGAGAGAACAGAATCCCGGTCCTCGTTGCGGAGGAACCGCATGTCGAACACCACCCGAGCGTCGGCCGCAACCGTGTTGGGCGCCGTGCCACCCTTCACCGTGCCGGTGTTGGTCGTGAGGCCCTTGTAGTCGCGGGCGAGGGCGGTTACCTTCGTGATGGCCCGCGCCATGGCGTCGATCGCGTTCCTGCCGTCCTGCGGGTTGTTGCCGGCGTGCGCCGCAACCCCCTTGAAGTCGAGCGCCATCCAGGTGCATCCCTTCCGGACCTTGACGAATGCGCCGTTGGGGCGGCCCGGCTCGTAGACGAGGGCATACTTCGCGCGGCGACCAATGTCGTAGATCATCTTGTTGTGGTCGTTGTCGCCGACTTCTTCGCCAGGGGCCAGCATCACGCAAATGCGGAGCTTGTCCGTAAGGGCCTTCGGGAGGTCCCTCACGATCCACCAGAGGGCGGTAAGGGAGCCCTTGTCGTCCGCGACGCCCGCCCCGTGTGCGAAATTCCCCTGGATCGTCAGGGGATAGCGCTTCGCGTTGCCGACTGGCTGCACCGTGTCGAGATGACCGCAGAGAATGATGTCGAACTTGCCCTGGTCCTTGCGGTTGGAGGCGACGATGCCGTTCCCGTTCTTCCCGCAGGGGTATTCCGTCACGGTCCAGCCGATGCTTTCAAAGCGCTTCCGGAAAACCTGGCCCACGCGGTTCACGCCTTCCGCATAGCCGGTCTTGCTGTCGATCCTGAGAATTTCATCCAGGTCAGCCAGGTACGCCTTCATCTGAAATGAACCCGCGGCGAACGCGGCAGGAAGGTGGGAACCGAGTGCAGTGCAGGCGAGGCCTGCCTTGATGGCATCACGGCGAGTGAACATTTGTTTTCTCCTTATCTGAAAAAGCTTTTGGCGGGAAACCGTTCCGTACGCATCTCTTTCGCGGCGTGTTTTCCGAAGATTGTTGGACTAGCCTTATTCCATCAGGAAGCGACTGCTTTTAAAATGGCGAAAAGTCTTCTTTTCACTTGACCATTAGTCAAGCAAGGAAACATATCGCCTTGGAACCCCTTGACAACATCGGCTACTGGAAGCTGCTTCTCGCGCTCTCCCGAACCGGGGAGCTCGGCAAGGCTGCGGAAAGCCTCGGGCTCGATCTCGCGCTTGCCTCCCGGATGATTCACCGGGCCGAGAAACACTACGGAATCGATTTCCTTGACAGGACCGCGAGGCCTTGCCGGCCGACTGCTGCACTGGAGCCGCTTCTTCCGATGGCTCGGAAAATCGTGCGGGCGAAGAACGAGGCTGACAGGCTCGTCCTCAGGCTGAGAGCCGGGCATCCTGCCGGACAGTCGGTGTTCCGCGTGAGCATTCCGATCAACAGTTCGCGCGAAAGCCTGATCAACGCTCTTTTCAACTTTGAGAGGAAGCACCGGGACGTCCGGATCGAAGTGCTGGCGGACCAGGGGCAGGGTCTTCTCGACGGTTCGGTGGACGTCGCGTACCTCGGATACATGCTGGAAGACCGGCGGGTCTTCTCTATTCCGCTCCCGGACGCCTATTCATGCCTTCTCGCTTCCCGCCGCTATCTCTCCGAACACGGCGAACCAAGAGCGGTGCAGGAACTGTCCCGGCATGTCCTTCTTGCACGGAATCCTTCAAACCGGTCGTTCTCACGGCTGCTCTTCAAGGGCAGGGAAAGCTACGTGCTTGCGGACGACACCAGGATCAGCTTCGGGGACCCCGCAGCCTGCCGGGACGGCCTCCTGAAGGGGAAGGGCATTGCGGTTGACCTGAGCTTTGGCTACGTGGCGGAGGAGCTGGCAAAAGGCGTCGTGGTTCCAGTCCTCCCCGGATGGCATCGCAGCAAGTGGCAGGAATCCGTCTGCTGCCGCGAGGCCCTGAAGTGGAATACCCTCGCGAGGGAACTCATGCAGGCCGTACGGGATGCGGTCTGCCGGTCCTTCATGGACAAGTGGACGTTCTGGTACGACCGGCTCGGAATCGACCGAAAGTTCGTCGAGGAAACGGCTTCCGGGCCGGATCCCAGGAAATAAGGCTTCCTAGACGAGCCACTCCTTCACGAGCCCGTCCATCTCGAGGAGCGAAAGCCGCTTCCCGTCGTATCCGAGCCTCACCACGGCGCAGTTTCCGATCGGGAGCTTCCAGAAGTTGTCATAGGAGAATCCTCCCGCAATCGTGACAGCGTTCCGAACGAAGATCCCGTGCGCGACGACGAGCACTGTGGCGTCAGGCTTTTCGCCATACAGACGGTCGAGCTCCGACGCCCTGAAGGCGTCGAGGCGCCCGGTCACAAAGTCGAGCGTCTCGCCGCCAAAGGGCGGCTGGTACTTGTCCGGGTGGATGAAGAGCTCGTGGAGAGGGAGCGAAGGATCCGTCCTCGCGTCGCCGTAGAGTTGCCCCTCGATCGGTCCGAACCCCATCTCGCGAAGCCTCGGGTCGACGACTGGCGAAATGCCGTGGCCTTCGAGCACGATCACCGCAGTTTCCGCAGCCCGGTCGAGATCCGAGCACCAGGCGGCATCAAATCGAACCCCGGAAAGCTTCTTCGCGAGCTCCCGGGCTTCCTCGCGGCCCCTTTCGTTCAGGGAGATGTCGGCCCATCCCTGAAGGCGCATTTCCTTGTTCCAGTC